>JAFZOA010000694.1 GCA_017550775.1 Ruminiclostridium sp.
GCCCCACTGCACGATGCAGTGAGGTGACCGCCAAAAGCGCGCAGGACGCGCGCATTCAAGCGGTCACCGAGGGACTCCTGCGCCAGCGTGACGCTGGACCCATGCCGTACCACGGAACTTGAATAGACTCGTTACAGACCAATCATATATCAAAAGCAAGACCCGCCTTCCGGAAAGGCGGGTCTTGCTTGGTACGAGGAATATAAAAATGAAAACCTATTTTCAGTAGCTTCTTGGAAAATTATAGCACAAACGAAATGGTTTGTCAATAGGACTTTCACATCATGTTGACAAATCCCCGCGGTCGTGTTATAATAACTGCGAACAAGGGTAAACTGCAACAAAACAGGCGGTCAATCTTGCTCCCGAAAGGGGGCGCTGCTTATGTACGTTACATGGAATGAACTATTTCAGTACGACCAGGTGATAATTGCTATTATTACTTTAACGGTGACCTTTATGGTTTACATAAATAGAAAAAAGAAATAACCGCCCGACAATCGCAAAACGGAAACGGCTATTTCTTTTCTTATTTCCGGGAGCGACCGTCTGAGCGGTTCGCCCTTGTTCATTTATATTATAGCACAGTGCAGGAGATTTGTCAATAGCTGAAAACGGCATCAACTTAACAAAAAGAAAAACCGCCCGACTTAGCACTCGAAAGCGGTTAATTTCTTTTAAGCTTTTAGGGAGCGACCGTCTGAGCGGTTCGCCCTTGTTCATTTATATTATAGCACGGTGCAGGAGATTTGTCAATAGCGAGAAGATAGTTTCCCCGCCTTGCGGCGGGGAATTGCGTTTGTCGGTGTTAAGAACGATCTTTGCTGTCTGAGCTGTCGTCGGTTTCGTCGGCAAGATAGGATTTGTCTATCCTCTTTATTCCGTGCTCGATCGTTTTGGCGGCACGATCGGCATTGCCCGACTTGATAAGTTCAAGTATGGTTTCAAGTAAGAAGCATAACTCCTGATTAGTCATAATGTTCACATCCTTTCAGTAGCCGGTTGTCTTTCTTATCTATATTATAGCACGTGAAAAGAGATATGTCAACCGTATACCTTTATATAATAAAAACTTCGTTTCAAAAATTTTTAAAAAATTTGAAAAAAGGTGAAACTTTTTCTGAGAAAGCTATGACTTCCTAAATGTAAGCAACATGAACGTGGTCAGAGCGGTTCAAAACCGCCGTTCGTTAAATCGGTGCAGCGTGCGGCGCGGCTCCGGAAGCCGGTTTCAAAAAGCTTCAAAAAAAATTCAAAAAATTTTGAAACAAGTGAAACTTTTTCGGGAAACGCAATGACTACCTAAATGTAAACGGTCAGAACCGAGGCACTAAAAACAAATGACCGGCGGTTTTTCAAAAGCCAGTTTGAACTGATTTGTGAATTTTGTCCGTAAGGTACAGTAAAAATTCCAAAATATGTTAAAATTGACTATTGAAAAAACGCACGAGATTATGTATAATAAATGCTGTAGGTAATGACAAACATTTACCGAAATTTTTTAGGAGGAATTTAATCATGAAGATCAACAAGATCCTCGCGGCAGGCGTTGCCGCAACACTCGCTGTTACTTCCCTCTCCGCTGTTGTAAGCGCAGAGACAGTAACTAAGTCTTTCGACATGGGCACAAGCGTTGCTACTTACAAGCTCAACACAACTGAGAACTGGAAGAGCGTTGACTTCCTCGCAGCTGTAGATCCGCTCACAGGCGCTACTATCCCCTCTGCTGCTATCGTTGAACCGCTGGTAGACGGCGACAAGCTCGTTTACGACTTCTCCGAAGCATACTTCGATACATGGGGCGGCACTGTTAAGAAGACATCCGTTAAGGTAAACAGCGTTAAGCTCAAGGTTACAGGTATCCAGGGTGCTAAGAACAACTCTTCCAAGGAGTACACCTACGAGTTCAAGAACGTTGACAACAAGAACATCAAGTTCGAGCTCACAATGAACAAGAGCGTAGGTAAGGGCTTCATCCCCACACAGTTCGTTGAGATCACAAAGGCTGAAGTTGTTATCGACTTCCAGTTCGATTCCACAAACGAGACCCTCTTCAAGAACGCTAAGAACAGCAATTCTTCCAGCGCTGAATGGGGTGGCGGACTCCAGAACATCAAGGTAACAACAGTTAAGACTGCTGCTGCTGACCTCGATGCTCTCAAGAAGGCTGCTAACGAAGCTCAGGCTAAGTGGGATGCTGCTGAGGCTGCTTACGACAAGGCTAAGGCTGATTACGACAAGGCAGTGAAGGAGAACGAAGGCAAGACCAAGGACGCTCAGGAAGCTTATGACGCAGCTGTAAAGAACCTCACAGAGGTTAACAGCCAGGCTCAGATCTACCTTGCTAACCAGACAACCGGTATCCCGGATCTCCTCACACAGAGCTACAAGGATGCTGCAGATCTCAGAATGGATGACATCTACGCTTACACCATTGAACAGGGTATTGTTGTAAAGGAAAATGAGCAGCAGCAGCCGCCTGAGGGTGAACAGTGGACAACTCTTGATAAGATTCTGGCGGATGCAAAGAAGGAACAGGCAGAGGAAGAGAAGAAGGCTACTACTGCTGCTGCTAACAAGCAAGCTGCTGAAGCTCTCTACGCAGTAGCTCAGCAGGCTATAGAAGCTGTTGGCGGTTCAGCCGTGTTAAATGAGGAAGATCCCGGACTGTCTGTAGTTAATTTCCCCGCAGCATTAGAAATTCCGGAAGAGACTCAGGCTCAGCTCAAGAACAACTACCTCCAGGCTGCATCTCAGAAGGTAGCTTATACAAACGCAGAGGCTATGGCTACTGCAAGAGTAGCACTCATCAAGGCTATCGTAGAAGATATCGAGGAAGATATAAAGGAATTCGACAAGCTCGTTGAGACTGAAAGAACCGCTTTAGTTAAGCCCTACACCGATGCTAAGGACGCTGCTAAGAAGGCTCTCGACGGTATCGGTACTGTAGACGACACAGCTCTCAAGGCTGCTGAGAAGGCTGCTGACGATGCTGAGACCGATTACGAGATCGCTCTTGCTGTTTACCTCTCCGCTCTTGAGGCAGGCGGCGACAACATCATCAACGTTATCAACGGTCTCGTTCCCGGCTACTATGAGAACGCTTCCTTCGGTGACATCACATCCGAGATCAGATACGCTCCTCTCTACAAGACCACTAACAACACAACAATCGGACGTAAGGATGTTTGGGCTCTGTCCATAACAAACGACCACTACTCTGATTCTTACTCCACAGGTTCTTGGTACGATGACGAAGCTAACCAGTCCTACAACAACGACGACGTACATGACGGTACTGTTAAGAGAGCTTTCGCAGGTCTCGCTTCTCAGGCTGCTGACTTCTTCAACAAGCAGGACAACGGTAAGATCATATTCAAGTTCGCTAACCCCGCTTCTACATCCAGCACTTGGGTAAACGGCGGTATCCCGTCCACTGAAGTTGGTCTTAAGTCCGCTATAGCTGGTACAAACTTCGGTATGTTCTGGAACTACGACCTCTCCACAGGTCAGCTCGTAGCTCTCGGCCAGGTTGACAGCGATGCACTCACAGTTACATTCGACGTAAGCCAGATCCTCGACGATATGGGCGGCCTCACAAAGGGCAACCTCGCTGATATCTACTACGGCATGAACTCCGGTAAGACATACGGCACTCCCTACAACTTCACCGGCTACCTCGTAGAGAAGGTAACATTCGAGTACGACGATGCTGAGTCTGAGACAGACGCTGAGACTGAGACTGTTGACGATACCGATGACGATACAGAGACAGTTGACGACGAAGACGACGACTACGAAGAAGAAGACGACGATGACGACTACGTTGAAGACGAAGACGACGACGACGACTACTTCATCGATGACGAAGACGACGACGACGATGACGCTTACATCGAAGACGAAGACGACGACGATGATACAGCTGCAGTCGTAGTTGAAGACGACAGCGACGACACAGACACCAACAATGACGTTGTAATCGTAACTCCCGTTAAGGAAGACGACGATGCTAACCCCGGAACAGGCGTTGGTCTCGCAGTTATCCCCGCTATCGTAGCTGCTGCTGCAATGGCTATCTCCAAGAAGAGAAAGTAATCTGACTATCATCAGATCACGAGATAACTCATAATCGGTAAAACTGACCGGAGCCGGTAACGGTTCCGGTCGTTTTTCCATAACGTATTCGCTTATTATTACTTCGGCAATAAAACAATTGGCTGTTTACGTTCTTTCCCCGCCTCCGGCGGGGAAAGAACAAAAACAAACTATTTAGTTGCCGTATCAATTAAGCTAAGCGATCATGTTTACCCCGCCTGATATGGGGTAAAAATGAAAAAACATTGGTTTAGATATCAACAGCAGAGGTGCTGTAGATATACGGCGTGCGGTAAGGTGCCGCACGAACTCCACAGGGTAAGCTGCGAGCGCCGAGCGGCGGGGCTTATCCGCTAAAAGACAGTCTGCGAAGGTGCGGTAACACCGGAGCGGGCGCCCGATGAACGCGGTGTGCCAAAACGCGGTCATCAAAGAAATCTTAAAAGGAGGATAACAATCCAATGAGAAACTTCAAGAAGATAGCAGCTTGTGCGGCTGCTGTCATCTGCGCGGCAGCAATGGCTACCACAGCAAGCGCAAAGATCAAAGTTGTACCTTCCGACAAGCACATTCTGAGTGAGAGCGGAAGCTTCCTGGTAATGCTTTATTCCGACGGTACTTATGACAAGTCCACAAAGGATCCGACCGACTACGGCATTGATCTGACAAAGATCGCTACCGTTGAGGTGACCGTTAAGGGCGGCGACGGATTTGAAGGCAACATGGGCGGCGGTATCATCATGTCGTCCAAGTCCCCCGACGATGCTTCGACACACAACTGGCCGAGCAAAGAGTACTGGGGCGTTGTTGACGAGGATCTCGGTCTCGACACTCAGGCAGAAAAGGCTGTCAAGTTCGACACAATAGGAAGCGGCCTGTACAAGGCTACTCTTAAGCTCGAAGGTGCAAACACAGTAATCGACAAGTACAACTTTGTTCAGTTCGCTATCCAGGACTGGGGCAGCGATGAGATCGAAGTACAGTCCATCGTAATGAAGGACGCTTCGGGCGCTGAGCTGATCTCCTTCGACAAGAACGGTAAGGCACGCCTCGAGAACATCTGGGGCAAGGAGAAGGCTGAGGAGACCAAGGCAGAGGAAACAGAGGCTCCCGAGGAGACAACTGCTGCCGAGGAAACCACAGAGAAGACCAAGAAGACCAAGAAGACTACCGAGGAGGTAGTTGAGGAAGAGATCGTTGAGGAAGATTCCGACGAGGATACCACCGGTTCCGATGACGATGAGGACGACGCAGAGGACGAAGATGCTGCAGAGCCTTTCTGGGTAGGTGCCGAGGAAGGTTCCGGTACAGAGATACTCGCTCCGTGGCTGAGCTTCGACAAGCTCGCAGGCGTTCCGAACAAGCCCTGCCTGATTCTCTGCTCTGAAGACGACAATGCTGAGCCTCCGGCTGACGCAGAGCTCGACTTCAAGGTAAGCGATATCTACGGTTTCAGATTCTACGTTCAGGTAGATCAGACAGCGTGGGATAACTGGCACGGCGGTCAGGTCGGCACAAACTCCGCTCTGGGCGGCTGGTCAACACTCGTTGACTACTCCACAGGCAACGACCTCGGCAACCTCGATATCGACCTCGACGCAGGTACATTCACCTACATGAGCGATACTCCTCTCTTCGCACAGGACGAGCAGGATATGGGCGGCTATGCTCACATCTGGCTTATGGACTGGTCGAACGGCGATGACGCTCTCGTAACAGTCGGCGTTGACGTACTTGACAAGGACGGTAACAACCTGTTTGATGCTCCCGTAGCAGTTGTTGAGGAAGCTCCGGCAGTTGAGGAAACTCCCGTTGTTGTTGAGACTCCTGTTGTTGTAACAGGCGACGTAGCAGCGGCTACAGACAGCACAAAGGGCTCACCTGACACAGGTGTTGCTGATGTTGCAGTTGTTGCAGGTCTCGGACTTGTAGCAGCAGGCGCTGTAGTAGTAGCTAAGAAGAGAAAGTAATTTTTCTGACAGCACAATTTGTCCCCCGCAGGATCTCTGCGGGGGATTTTTGTGTTTATGGGGTTGTCGGAGTTGATGTGGTATCAGAAAGGTGCGGTATGGTTGCATACAAATCCGGAGTAATGTGGTATCATAGTGACAGAATACGGCGCAAAGGAGAATTGGATATGGCAGTGATAAAATCGCAGTTCACGCTGCGGCTCAACGTTGCCGATCATGCGAAGATACGAAAGATCGCGGAGGAGGAGAACCGGTCCGTGACCAACATGATCGAAACGATCATAAAGAAGGAAATAAAGCGGTACGAGGCGGAAAACGGCGAGATCGAGCTTACGGACGACGATCTGTCGTCGCTGTGACCGCGCCGAGCTCGGTGTAGATCATGCCGCGCTTGCCCCTGTCCGAGCGCATGAGTGAGAACTCGGTCACGGTCATCCGCGCGTCCGGGACGGAGATCTCCGGCATGGTGAGCGTGCCAGGTTCGCGCAGGAGGGTTATGTGCGGGGAGAACTTCTTTCTGTCGAAGGGTATGTCCGCGTCGGCGAGGTAGTGGCGTATCCGCGCGACGGTATTCCGGAGCTCCTCGGGTGCGGTTATCCCCGCCCACCAGAGCCGGCCGAAGCTTCCCAGACTGCCGATCGAGAGCTCGAACGGCGTGAAGCGCACCTGTCCGAGCGTTTCAAGGACAAAGTCGGGGTCGGGGTAGTCGCCGATGAACGCGAGGGTGAGGTGGAGGTTTTCGGGCTTGGTGTAGCTGCCGCGGATATTGGCGGAGCGTAACTGCTCCATTATACCGAGAAGCGCGGAGTTTATTTCGGAGTTGAATCTGATCGCTGTGAACAGTCTCATTTTAAGCTTCCTCATTTTTTACGGGTAGGATAAGTTATTATACCACGTTTCCGCCGGAAATACAATATCTGTTGAGGCAAAGCCTTGATTACAGCAGCGGAATGTGCTATAATAACAGTAACGTAAACTCACGAAAAGGAGAGTGATACCATGATATGCAGCAATTGCGGAAAAGAAATATCGGACACCGCGAAGTTCTGCCGCTTCTGCGGAACTAAGGTCGAATGGGAGATGTACTGCAAGGAGTGCGGAGCAAAGCTCCAGTCGGACAGCGCGTTCTGCTCCGAGTGCGGAAAGCCGCTCGCGGGAAATGCGGAAAGTGCGGCGGATGAAGTTCCGGTCGGGGGCTTCCGCTGGGAGGAGGACAGCGCCGGAAACGTCTTTGTCACCGGTCACTCCGGGAACGGCAGCATTGTCAATATCCCGCCGGTCATAGACGGCAAGCGCGTTACGGAAATTTCCTCGGGCGCGTTCCGCGAGAACAAGGCTGTGACCGATATAACAGTTCCGCGCAGCGTTGTGCGGATCGGAAACCGCGCGTTCAGCAACAGTCCCTCGCTCAGAAGCGTGACGATAAAGGCTGAGATCACGGAGATCGGCCGGGAGATGTTTTATAAGTGCACCGCGCTTACAGACGTGAAGCTTCCGGACACTGTCAGAGTGATAGAAGCGTCGGCGTTTTACGGCTGCACCGAGCTCCGGAGCATAACGATACCGGAGGGCGTGACCGAAATAGGCGCGGAGGCTTTCATGGGCTGCACCGAGCTCGAAATCGTGACGATACCGGACAGTGTTGTTGAAATAGGAGACGGTGCGTTCAAGTACTGCAAGTCGCTGAAAAGTGTAACGATACCGGCCGGCTTGAAGCGGACGGGAGAACGTGTGTTCATCGACTGTCAAGCACTCGAAAGAGCAGAAATAAAGCCCGGTGCGGAAGAAATAGGGGTACAGATGTTCTATTATTGCAGTCGGCTCAGAAGCGTCGATATACCGGACAGCGTCGTGAGGATCGGTGAGTATGCTTTTGACCACTGTCCCTCGCTTACGGTGACATACAGAGGAAAAACGTACAAACCGCAGGGGGACGACTCAGCCGAACTCAAAGAACTGTACGGCGATATAAACAATGCGGGAAAGTGATCTGAACAGAGAAACCACCGCCTTACCCGAGGAGAACGGGTAAGGCGCGGAAATATCCTCTATTTAATTGCCGGAGTAATAATTTCCCCGGCGCTTATCATGCCCGACATAATGACAACCGAATGACCCCTTCCGGCTGAGTGCAAACCCGCACTCAGCCGTTTTTTACACGATTTTAACAAAAAACCTTGCATTTTGTGCCGATTTGTGTTATAATATACAAGATGTAGATGTAACTTTCACCAAACTTTCACGGAGAGGGGCTTGACAACGATGTCCGTGCGTGATATACCCGCAACAGCACAGCACACGGCTAACTGCGCTCTTTTGTCATGCCCGGAACTCAATACAGGCTATAACGCTCGTGACCGCAGTATAACTATGGTTACGGGCGTTTTTGTATTATAAACTATCCCGCAGGGCGCGGGAAATACATAAATGAAAGGAAAACTCACAATGAAAAGGACAAAAACAAAAATTTTAAGCGTGTTCCTGTCATTCTGCATGATAGTCTCGTGCATGGTGGGAATGAGTATCACGGCGAGCGCCGAAACAAAAAATATTGCGATGGACACCATTTACTACCCCGGAGATGTTATCGCCTTTCCCATCAGTGCTTATGTAAAGAGAGGGGAGTATACCAACAATATCGGTGTAGGGTATTGGACTGTACAAGACTCATTCGTATATATTTCTGATTTCTCAACATGGCGTTTTGAGATAGAGAAGAACGACAGCGGTTGGGATATTCCCTGCTCTAACATTGATACAAATACAGCCGCTCCTACAGGTGTTAAATGCAACGGCGGTGACGATACACAAGGCAACCCTTACACGTTCGTAACATACCGTGAAGTCACCGAATACCCCCTCTGGATCGGCACCACGCGGGTCACAAGCGCGAACGCGGCTGACACCGAAGGCACACGCGGCTGGAGCTATACCCCCGCAACGGAAGGCGATGAACCCACCCCCGCAATACTGACGCTCAATAACTTCACCTACTCCGGCGAGGGATATAATAACGCCGCGATCTACACCAACCAGAATCTGACAATAGACGTAACCGGAACAAATACGATCACACATACCGCGACAGATAATGACAGCCACGGCATTAGTGTCACAGGAATTCATAATCTGACCATTACCGGTGACGGTACGCTGACCGTAAACAGCAGTAATACAAGCTCTTCCTTAAGCGAAGGCATCTATGTAGGCAATCTGCTTACCATTGATCCCGACGCAACGGTGATCGCCAATGGCGGCAAAAGCACGCATGAATTAGGCAAAAGCTTCGGTGTATGTGCTGAATACGGCTTACACGTTGACGGCACGCTTGAAGCATACACCGATCCGGAAACCAACATCGGTTATGGTATCTATGAAATCGCTAACAACTTCATTATCGGCACCACCGGCAATGTGACCGTCGCAGGCAAAAACAAAGCTATATTTGATAAAGTGAAAAACTCTGTCCCCGGCACCGGCTGGGACAACACAGCAGGCACCGGAGACGGTACGGCAATCGGGACAAGCACCGATGGACAGGCACTTACATACAAGAAGGTCGTTTTCGAGGCGGAAGAAGAACCCGATTATCCCCCCTATGTCATCTCCCCCGAGGGAGCAGGTACGGTAGCGGTAACCGGCTCGGCAGAAGACGGCTTTACCTATACCGCAACAGCAAATGATGGTTATTTGTTCGTAAAGTGGACTATCGTTCCCAAGGCCGGCGACTCGCAGGATGTAACAAACAACCCCTACACACTTCCCGCAGCGACTGTAAGCGGTGTCGATCATCTTGAAGCGGTGTTTGAGTCCGCAACCACCGTCTCCTTCTCCAAGGTAACCTCCGCAGATCAGATAACCGCTGCGAATATCGGCGTATGCACCTTTGATGATGCGAAGGGGTGGATCCTCACGAACTGGGACGCTCTCCACGAGGGTGTTGCTGAGGGTCACTATGCAAACTTCGCTTATACTGTCGGAAACGGATTGAACTATATCTCATTCGCCGGTGGTACAGGTTATAGTAAAGACGAATGGGCTGCCGCTTGGACACAGGGTTATAATGTAAATATTGAAGAATTAACTGACTGGTTCAATGGCAGCGACACCATATACCTCTGCGATTCCAACCTCCCGAACTTCGTCAGAGCCGAAAGCGCAGACGATCTTGAAGCCGGACTTGCAAACATGGGAACTTGCACAAAGGACGAGGCGAAAGCATGGGTAGCCGCTCATGCCGATGATCTGAAAGATGTACTCGCAACGCAACAAGAAACAAAACCCTACGCTGCTTTATGGATCGTATACAGTAATAATCAAAATAATGTACTGACTATTTATTCTACTGGTCCCGATAACATACCCGACAATATGAGTGAAACAAGTGTATCCGTAGGCACCTTAAAGAGTGGTATTACCGAATGGAGTGATGCTGTCTATTACATCCCCGGAGAAGACTCCTTCGTGGTCACATACCAACCCGGTGACCACGCAACAGGCACCGCCTTTGAAGACGAGGCGGAAGAAGCGGTGTACAATTTACGGAGTACGGTTCCCGAAGGCTGGACGGTCGATGACGGGTATGAGCTTTACGGCTGGACTGTCGGAGAAACGCTCTACGGTCTGAACGCGCAGCTCGAACTCACGGATAATATAACCGCAACGGCTGTATGGCAGAAGAAATCCACTCCCAAGCCCACACCCGTGAACTGCACCGTCACCTTCGACACCGACGGCGGCACTCCCGAGCCCGACCCCATTTCAAAAACTATCGGATACGGTGAGAAGATAAGCAAGCCGGAGACAGACCCCGAAAAGGAAGGCTATTCGTTCATGTTCTGGTCTGAGAACGGCAGAACAGAGTATGATTTCTCGTCACCGGTAATCTCCGATACAACGCTTAAGGCGATATATTCGGCAAACAAGTACACGATAACCTTTGACTCCGACGGCGGCAGGGCAGTCGCTCCGATCACGCAGGATTACGGTACAGTTGTCACAAAGCCCTATGACCCGATAAAGACCGGATACACCTTCGACGGCTGGGAGCCCGCTCTTCCCGCGACAATGCCCGCCGAGGACATGACGGTCACAGCAAAGTGGAAGGTAAATAAGTACACTATCACGTTCATAACCGGCGACGGTACACAAATAGCGCCGATAACACAGGATTTCGGCACGGCGGTAACCGTTCCCGCTGACCCGACAAGAGACGGATACGCTTTCCTCGGCTGGGACAGGCTGATACCCGCGACGATGCCCGCGTGGAATATGACAATAAACGCTCTGTGGGCAGACACACAGCCGCATCCGATGATCCCGGAATATTCTGCGCCGGTCACAACAACTACCACAA
>JAFZOA010000695.1 GCA_017550775.1 Ruminiclostridium sp.
AAACCTTTTTCCTCAAGTTCCTGGTTCAGCCTGCGTACCAACCTGTAAGCGTAAGCTGTGGATACATCCAACTCCTTTGCTACATCATCGACACGCAGAAACATTGTTTCTGCCATATTCTGTTTCCTCCCTTTCACAATGTTAAACTTATAAGTTTAACTGTATTATACTAATCATATTTGTTTTTGTCAAGCTTTTTTGAAAAATAATTTAAACATTTTTGTTTTATTTTCCTTGACATACATAAACATATATGCTATACTGTTGTCAAATAAAATGATTGGAGCTGATAGCATGGCAATAGGTGAAAGAATACGTTTTATCCGCAATCTTCGCGGTATGACTCTTAAAATGCTCGGTAAGTCGGTGGGTTTCGAAGACAATACCGCTGATGTACGCATGGCACAGTACGAAAAGGGTACCCGTACCCCGAAAGCCGATCTGACCGCAAAGATAGCCGAAACTCTTGATGTTGCTCCCGAAGCACTCGCAGTTCCGAATATTGAGAACTACGTCGGTGTTATGCACTCACTTTTTGCTCTTGAGGATCTGTACGGTTTCCGTATCGACAAGCTTGACGGTGAAGTATGCATACGTCTTGACAAAGAAAACGGTACTGAATACCTGACAATGCTCGAAATGTTCAACGACTGGCAGTCAAATGCCGAGAAATATCGCAAGGACGAGATAACAAAAGAAGAATATGACAACTGGCGGTATAACTATCCAAGGGATACGGTAAAGAAGAAAAAGGCGAGATTAAGAAAAAAGCGGGCAGAATGATTATTCTATAATAAATATTTTCGAATAATAGAAAAAGGCATTACCGACTACAAAAGTCGATAATGCCTTAATTATTCAGGATAACCCGCAAACCACCCGCTCACTGTTTCTACAATGGCGCTTGGTGACCTGCTATCACTTTGCTATCATTCCGTTGCCCGACAGCCCGCAAATGGCTTTGTTATGCGGGTCAGGTTCAAATTTTATTTACTCCCACTCGAAGATTTTGCATTTTCCCTCTGTTGCAAATGGCTCAACCAAGCCATTTGCCAGTGCTGTCTATGACTTTAAACTGCCCCAAAACAGGTTGTTTCACTACTTTTTAAGATCACTGTAAGATCATTTAAACAAACTAAGTTCGTAGGCTTCAAAGGATTCTTGTCAATCATTACCGATACCGATTGCCGAAGCATGTTTTTGAAATTGCAAGCAAAAATAGATCATAAAACCCGCAATTTATAAAATGGCCATCAGTAATCGGTATCGGTAGATCATTTACATACCCGCCGTAATCATAGCCGATGTTGCCTTGATTACAGCAATGAGCGTTATGCTTTGAAGTTACATTGAACCACCGTATGCCGAACGGCATGTACTGTGGCGAGAGAGGGCTTAAGTGTCCCCGTTCGATTTGCCGTGAAAATGAAATATTGATGCCGCTCATTTTTATGGAACGCTAAAATATCTCTGATGTGAGCTTTTGGGTTTATCTGGCATGGTCAGATTCAGCTTTCCGCTGTCTACCAAAGGCTGTACTATTTTTGACATAGTGTAGTATCTTGAAAAGCCCGTAAATTTCTGAAGCTCGTCACGGCTTCGGGGAGTTTTGCAGTATTCAAGAATGTCGTAATCTGTTATCCGCTTGGTTTCCGATACATCAGTTTTATAGAAATCGTTGCGGAATATAACGGTGAATTCGCCGCGTCGTACTTCAAATACCGGAGCCGGAAGCCCTGTTTGCTCGAATTCTCTTCTTATTGTAGGAATTCCGGAATAGCGATTTTCCGTTATATGCAGTATTTCAAGCATATTTGCGAGTGCCGCATTTCTTGTGTCGGGTCTGACCTTGCCCAGAGAATCTATGGTGATACGACCATACAGACCGCCGCTACTGATTATTTCCATCCTGTCGCTGTACATCTCAATGCGTATCGGTACATTTTCTGTGTGTATGCTGTAATCCCTGTGTACGAGAGCATTGAGAACAGCCTCGCGGACTGCCTTCATAGGATATTCGCTTCTGTCGGTGCGCTTGCCACTGTCATCAATAATTGTTTTCTGGCGGCTGTTCCGGCTTACGAAATCAACTGCTTCGTCAAGCATATCCGGTATCGCGCCTGTTATGCGCTTGTTGTCTATAAAGCGTTCCCCGCTGTCACCTGTAGTTCCCATTTCGAGTCCGGGAACTCTGACCGCAGTTATGCAAAGCTGAGGGAAGTATCCCTGCGGATATTTTGAAAATGTCATAAGACCAGCAAGCGTGGGAAGTCCGTCCGACATTACTCCCATAAGTTCAAGTATCTCTTCATCGCTAATATTGTCGGCAAGATTCCGGCGTTCCCTTTTCAGATCGGCGATATAGTTGTTCAGCCTGTCCCGGTCGAACAGGCTCATTTTTGCATTCGAGACAGTCCTGATATCATCTCTGATGTGCTTACGGAACGCCTCGTAGGTATATATCTCATATTCACTCATGGGTTCGTCGGCTTCTCCGACGCGGATATATGAGCCTTTTGTTCTGCCTGCACCTTTATAGAATACCGGACGTTCTGAAATGTCAACAGAAGGTATTTCTGCCGAAACACATACGGATCCGCCAAATTCGCATATTGAAAACAGTGCTCTGACAGGAGGCTCCATTTCGTCGCACTGCTCCTTGACACGCTTCTGAAGATCCTGAGCATCATATACTCCGACAGCCCTGATCTCTTTGCCGCTTTCCTCAAGTCCGAATATTATCACGCCGCCGCTGTCCTGATTGGAGAACGAAGACAGCGTATCGTACAATCTTTTCGGGCAGCCGTTATGAGCAGATTTAAGCTCCACGGTCTGCGATTCGCACCTGTAGTTCATTACCTTTGTTATAAGCTCTTTGAGCATTTCCGACTGCATAGTTATCAACTCCTTGCTATTATTATAGCAACAAGTTTGCCAACCGTCAAGAGATTTTGCCAACTATTTGCAATAATTTGACAACAACTGTTGCATCTTTTTTGGAGGCAATGGAACGGTCAGCTATAGAGACCACTTCAACTGCCACTACTACCGTAACAGAGGTTTCTGCCGATTCAGTGTCCGAGCAAGCTTTACCTGAAATATCATTTCTTTCCAACGGATTTCCTACACTACTCGCTGGCATCAGCAAAATCGATGATAGCGAACACGTAAAATACATAACATTGGAAACATTTGATAAGGAGGAGGCGGATGCTTTTATAGCAGATATAACCGAATGGCTCGGGGATAATGTAAAGATCACCGATTTGACTCCTCAGACAGGTCGTTCCGTACAATGGGGATGCGATGATTCCGACAAGTATCTGGGAATCATTACACTTCCTTGGGTAGATACAGAAAAGTTTAGTAATTATCCACAGATGAAGCTGTTGTTCGCGAATTATGAAAAGACATTTGAAGAATCACCACGTTAAAATCTAATCGATAATCCCAATTATAGGATCCATTAAAGCACCAAAATTCAGACATAACTATGACAACATAGGATCACCCCCGCCTATGCGGGGAAAAGTCCGCTTCACCCTCGTTGACGTTGAATATCTCAGGATCACCCCCGCCTATGCGGGGAAAAGGCTAAAGTGCTTTTAACTATCTGCAAAACAAAAGGATCACCCCCGCCTATGCGGGGAAAAGGTCGCAGTTTATTTTCGGGTAAACAGTCTGCGAGGATCACCCCCGCCTATGCGGGGAAAAGTTGACTGGCTGCAACATCTGAGCGCGATAGTCAGGATCACCCCCGCCTATGCGGGGAAAAGCCGGCGGTGTCAACATGGAAAATGTTCCCGTTAGGATCACCCCCGCCTATGCGGGGAAAAGTCTTCGGCTCTGCGCTGTCCGCTGTGCTCCTATGTCAAGAATCCGGCCAAGTTAAACAGACCAAATCGTATCAACTGACAAGTCTGAGATCAGAAACAAGAGATTTGTTGTATAATTTTTCAAAGTCATCCGGAGAAAGATATCCGCAGTGACTATGAATTCTG
>JAFZOA010000696.1 GCA_017550775.1 Ruminiclostridium sp.
AGACCCGATGCGACCCGCGAGGAAGTCATCGAAGCCGCGAAAAAGGCACGCTGCTACGACTTCATTATGGAGCTTCCCGACGGCTTTGATACGGTGATCGGCGAGGGCGGTGCGAGCCTTTCGGGCGGTCAGGCACAGCGCCTTTCAATCGCGCGGTGCATACTGAAGGATTCGCCTATCGTCATTCTCGACGAAGCTACCGCGAGTGTTGACGCGGACAACGAAAGCTATATACAGCAGGCGATCTCCGAGCTGTGCAGGGGTAAAACTCTGCTCGTAATCGCTCACCGGCTGAACACGATAGCCAATGCGGACAACATCATGGTGATAAAGGACGGTCAGATCTCCGAAAGCGGAGACCATGAAAGTCTCATGCAAAAAGGCGGCATATATCACGGAATGGTGACGAAACGTTCGGTCGGAACGGGCTGGAAGAACTGAGACTGTAAAAGATCAGCGGAAGCTGACAAATATAGATATGCGAAATATACAAACCGGTCATAGATTTTGGTGTTTTATGAAAACTTGACATTGTCGCTCTTTTGTGATATAATATAGCAAATAAAGGGAATGACGTCCTCCCTTGGGAAACCTAAACCGCTTTTTCAGGCTGATGGCATCTGTGTTTTTACGCAGATACTGTCGGCTTTTTCAATTGTCAGGAGGCTTTTATGTTACTTTCACTTGCGATCATTTTTCTTGTAGGGCTGTCGGCAGCCGCGATATTCAACGCAATAAAGCTCCCGCGTATCATCGGTATGCTCGCTTCGGGTATCATTGTCGGACCATATGTGCTTGACTTGCTTGACCCGTCGATACTCGGAATTTCAAGCGAGCTGCGTCGTATCGCACTTATCATCATACTGATAAAAGCGGGGCTTTCACTGGATCTGTCCGATTTGAAAAAAGTCGGCAGACCCGCTGTGCTTATGGCGTTCCTGCCAGCCTGCTTCGAGATAGTCGGGTATGTGTGCTTTGCGCCGATGTTATTTGGCTTGCCACTTGCCGAAGCAGCTGTAATGGGGGCGGTGCTTGCGGCTGTATCTCCCGCGGTTGTGGTACCAAGAATGGTGAAGATGATCGAAGAAAAACAAGGAACGGACAAAAGCATACCGCAGATGATACTCGCGGGAGCTTCCTGTGACGACATTTTTGTTATCGTTCTGTTCTCGACATTCGTGACAATGGCACAGGGCGGAACAGTCAGCGTGCTCGATTTCGCCAACATACCGATCTCGATAATTCTCGGAGTGCTGCTTGGTGTTTCGGTGGGATCGGCTATGTTTCTGCTGTTTGAGCTCGCATATAAAAAAGGACGCAAGATCCGGAACACTACAAAAGTGGTCGTTATCCTTGCGGTGGCGTTACTGCTGATGTCGGTCGAGACTATGCTCACAGGTATTGTGGCGGTATCCGGGCTTCTCGCGGTGATTGCCATGGCTTGTGTGATAAAGATAAAAAGTGACAAGGCTGTATCGGTGCAGCTCTCGGAGAAATACGGGAAGCTATGGACAGCCGCCGAGGTCGTGCTCTTCGTACTTGTCGGAGCCGCAGTAGATATACGCTACACGCTCTCGGCGGGATTGACGGCTTTGGCTATGATATTTACGGCACTTGCTTTCCGAGCCGCCGGAGTGTTGATATGCCTTATCGGTACTGAACTCAACGCGAAGGAACGGTTGTTCTGCGTTATCGCGTATCTCCCGAAAGCCACGGTACAGGCGGCTATAGGCTCAGTGCCTCTTGCGCTCGGGCTGCCTTGCGGGAATGCGGTACTGTCAGTCGCTGTGCTTGCAATAATCATAACCGCGCCGCTCGGCGCGATAGGTATAGACTCGTCCTGCAAAAGACTGCTGAAATCGGATATATAGTTATTGCAAAACAATGGCGAAAAGCAGAAGATAGCCTGTGCCTCTGTCTCCGCGCTGCTGCCTGAAATAATGATACTTGACGAACCTTCGTCTAACCTCGACTGGAAAGCAATATCGGAGCTGAAAAACATCATCTCGCTCTGGAAGTCGCAGGGTAAGACCGTTATAATCTCCGAGCACAGACTGTGGTATCTTGCAGGACTTGTTGACCGCGTACTGTTCATGCGAAACGGTATTATCGAGCATGAGTGGAACAGCCGTGAGTTTGCGGGTCTTGACACTAATGAACTGAAAAGACTCGGCTTGCGCCCGACCAAGCTTGAGGAGCGGTACATCAGAGAATTCGGCGTGGGCATCTTCGGGAACAGTACGGAACAAATCCGATTGTATCAGAGCAAAGACGGCGATATCCGGATACGGGATATGTACTTTTCATACGAAAAGCACAGAAAAAAAAGAGCTTGCCGCAGACCCGGACAAATGCACATTACGAATACCGGAGCTTGACATTCCGCGCGGCTCCGTCACCGCACTTTCCGGAAAGAACGGCGCGGGAAAATCCACATTCCTGCGCTGTCTTTGCGGCCTCGAAAAAAGCTGCACAGTCAAGCTCGATATCGGCGGAAGTGTGTATTCCGGAAGAAAACTCCTGAAGATCTGCTATATGGTCATGCAGGACGTCGATCATCAGCTCTTCACCGACAGCGTGACCGCCGAGGTGTGCCTGTCTATGAAAGACGAAGATAGCTTGTTTGTTGATACGGTTCAGGAAAACTTCTTAAGGGTACCTCTAAAAAACGCTTTGAAAAGAGAAAATGAGATAAATGTGTCGATAGCTGCGTCAAGTAGCTCTTTTTCTCTTAAATGGGTTTTTAGAGGTTCCCTTAATGGGAGGGGTGTGAGGTTTGGGGCAGAGCCCCAACGGGTGCATCAATGACCGCCAAAAGCGCGCATCCCGCGCGCTTTTGGCGGTCTTATCACTGCATCGTGAAGTGGGGTAGCGCCCTGCCGGGGTCTGGGTCAGAGCCCCAAGTCTCTGACCGTCTTCATGCGCTCTGAACTGCTATACGAGCCGCGGCGCGGATAAGCGCGTTCACCTCGGACACCGTGTTGAATACTGACGGCGAGAAGCGCACCGCGCCCTGCTCGGACGTGCCGATCTTATTGTGTGCCGGGAAGGCGCAGTGGAACCCGCCCCGCAGCGCAAATCCCGCCCGGCTCAGCATCTCCGACACCTCCTCGGCGGGGATATCGCCGATATTGAACGGTATCACCGGAGCAAAGCGGCTGTCGAAGCTGTCGCTGTACAGCTTCACCGAGGGTAGCTTCTTCATACCGGCGAAAAAGCGGCTGCACAGTCCGCGTTCATGCGCTTCTATCACGTCTATCCCCTTGGAGAGGACGAAATCCACCCCCGCCCCGAGCGATATCGCACCGGCTGTGTTGATCGTGCCGCTCTCGAACCGGTCGGGAAGGAAGGTCGGCTGGTTCAGGTCTTTCGACAGGCTTCCTGTGCCGCCCTCGACCAGCGTTTTAAGCGGGTATTTCCCGTCCGTCACGAGAAGCCCGGTACCCATAGGCCCGTACAGACCCTTGTGACCGGCGGCGCAGATGATGTTGATGCCGCCGCCGAGCTTTATGGGGAGCACTCCCGCGCCCTGTGCCGCGTCCACTATGAAGCATATCCCGCGCTCGGCGCAAAGCTCGCCTATCCGTCGGACGGGCATTATCTTTCCGGTCACGTTCCCCGCGAGCGTGCAGATCACCGCCTTTGTGCGGCGGTTTATGCACTTCGCGAAATTTCCGACAGTGATATCGTCGCAGTCGGAGCTCTCCGCGAAGGTGAAGGACACTCCGCAGCTTTTTGAAAGCGCGTACAGCGGCCTCAGCACGGCGTTATGCTCAATGTCGCTCGTGACCGCGTGAGAGTTGTCGCCGAGTATGCCCTTGATAGCGGTGTTGAGCGCGAAGGTGCAGTTGGGCATGAATATGGTGTTTTCCACCTCGGCACCGAAGAACTCCGCACACTTCTCCCGCGCGCGGAATACCGCGTCCGCCGTTTCGAGCGACATCGCGTGACCCGCGCGCCCCGGATTTGCACCGTACCGCACGAGCGCGCGCGACATTGCGGCAATCACAGCGGGCGGCTTCGGGTAGGTGGTCGCGGCGTTGTCAAAGTATATCAAAGTAATTTCCTCCTTTCACACACCCGTGCGTCCGAACGGACAATGCGGTGTTTATCTGCGCGGCGGGCGCGGAGGACGGGGCGGGAACGGCGGCGGAGGAGGAGGCGGGAACGGCGGCGGAGGAGGAGGCGGGAACGGCATTGAGCCGCCGCAGCGTATTCCCGCGTCGGCAAGCTGTCTGCACACGAAGTCGGCGGGCTCCGGAGTGCTTATGCCGAAGATACAGCCCATTCGTCCCCGGCCGGTCTTTACTGTCTTTGCGCGAATGC
>JAFZOA010000697.1 GCA_017550775.1 Ruminiclostridium sp.
GTTAAGAAGTTCAAACGCCTCCTGTTTCGGTGTCTCGCACTTCCTCAGCGTTCCGATATCTCCGGTTATCCGGTATTTCATGATAAGGTCGAGACACTCTCTGGAGCTGTCGTCCGCAAGAAGAGATTTGAGCTGCATGATCTCAAATTCGTGATCGGAGATGTAGTCGCTGTCGAACAGCCCCTCTCCGACGACAGGAACATCCGGCGCGTAGGTCTCGTATTTTCCGCGTATCTCCTCTATTTTTTCAAGCACGTCGGGAAGCGCCGAGCCGAAGCAGATCAGAATGATCGGATCCTTGTAAAGCTCCTCGATCTCGGAGAGCTTCTTGACCCGGTATCCCTTGAAGCTGTGTCCTCTGACGAACTCGTCGCTTGCCATGAAGTCCGCCGGTGTGATACCGTTCTTTTCCATGACGGCGAGTATCTTCTCCGCTCCGTCGCCCATGCCGTACATGACAATGGGCTTTTTCGTTTCCGAAAGAGTAGTCCAGAGATCGACCGCCGGCTCATGCTTCTCGGTAACGGTGTTTATATCTTCCATTTCAAGTTTACCTGCTTTGCGATTATTCTACAGTTACCGATTTTGCAAGGTTTCTCGGCTTGTCAACGTCATTGCCTCTGAGAACGGCTGCGTAATACGCGATAAGCTGGAGGGGAACTACCGCGACAAGCGGCATGAGCATATCGTCCGCGTCCGGGATCTCGATGATCTGGTCGGCGCTCTCGGCGTCGATAGCCGTACCCTTCGGGCATACTGCGATAACGTAAGCTCCGCGGGTCTTGACCTCACGCATATTGCTTATCGTCTTGGGGAGAAGCTCGCGCTGGGTAGCCACCGCAATGACCGGCATGCCGTCGTGTATCAGCGAGATAGTGCCGTGTTTGAGCTCGCCCGCCGCGTAGCTATCGGAGTGGATATAGGAGATCTCTTTGAGTTTGAGCGAGCCTTCCATGCTGAGTGCGTAATCAAGCCCACGCCCGATGTACAGCAGGCTGTCCGCGCCGATAAGTCTCGAAGCCGCCTTGCGGTAGGGGTCGAGGTCGGAGATGCACTCGGCGATCTTGTCGGGTATGGTCTCAAGCTTTGTTATGAGCTGCCTGCATTCGTCCTCTGTAATTCTTCCTCTTGCGAGAGCTACTCTGAACGCGAGCAGGTAGATAAATGCGCTCTGTACCATGTATGCCTTTGTGGAGGCGACGGAGATCTCGGGTCCCGCGTAAGTGTACATCACCATTTTCGCCTCGCGCGCGATCGACGAGCCTACAACGTTCACCAGCGCGAGGGTGTCGGCTCCGACCTTGTTTGCGAGCTCCAGAGCAGCCTTGGTATCGGCGGTCTCGCCGGACTGCGAAACGATAACAACGAGGTCGTCGTCCGCCAGCAGGGGATTTCTGTATCTGAACTCGGATGCGATATCAACGATGACGGGTGTACGGGCAAGGGACTCGATCATGTACTTGCCGATCATGCCCGCGTGCATAGCCGACCCGCAGGCGATTATGTAGATGTGGTGGTAGTTTCTCAGCATTTCGTCGGTGAGCCCGCATTCCTCGAAGCAGGGGAGACCGTCCTTTATGCGCGGGGAAATGGTCTTCTTCACAGCGGAGGGCTGTTCGTGTATCTCTTTGAGCATGAAGTGCTCGAAGCCGCCCTTTTCCGCCTCAGAAACGTCCCATGTCGCGGTCTGTATCTGCTTTTTGATCTTGTTGCCGTGCAGGTCGCAGAAGGAAGCGCCATTTTCGGAGACCGAGGCTATCTCGCCGGTCTCAAGCAGGAAGTACTGCTTTGTGTATTCAAGCAGAGCGGTCATATCCGAAGCAATGAACATCTCGCCGTCACCGATGCCGATGATGAGCGGACTGTCCTTGCGCACCGCGTAGATCATGTCGGGGTAGTCACGGAAGATGATGCCGAGAGCGTAAGCGCCCTCAATATCGGTCACCGCCTTGGAGATCGCTTCGATAGGATTTCCGGAATAGTAGTAGTCAAGGAGCTTTGCGACAGTCTCAGTATCGGTCTCGCTCTCGAAGGAATAGCCCTTTTCTGTGAGGAAGCTTTTGAGCTTGCGATAGTTCTCGATGATACCGTTGTGTACGATAGTAACGCGGCTGTTGCCGATAGGGTGGCTGTTCACGTCGCTCGGCTCGCCGTGGGTAGCCCAGCGGGTATGACCGATACCGGTGACAGCGTTAAGCTTTCCGGCTTCTTTAAGCTTTTCTTCAAGGCCTTCCTTGATCTTGCCCTTAGCCTTGATGGTCTTTATTGCGCCGTTCTCGATGACAGCGATACCTGCGCTGTCGTAGCCTCTGTATTCAAGCTTTCTGAGCGAGTTTACAAGTATCCCGGTGCACTCTCTCGCACCGGTATAGCCGACGATCCCACACATAATATATAGTGTCCTTTCATATAAGAAAATTGATTATCTGCCAAAAATAATCGTTTATAGATAATATTACGCAAATATACATATTAATTATATCATACGGTTAGTAAATTTGCAACAGTTTTTTAACAACTTTAAGCAATTTAAACAAAAACACTCTCCCGAATAAGGGGAGAGTGTATAAATGCGATAAACTCATGAAACCTTTCTGATAATAGCCTGTATCAGATTTGCGATCTGAGGCTTGGAGAACTGCTCGTCCGCGCCTACGCTGAGTCCCTTGCGCTTCATTGTTTCGTCTATGAGTGACGAGAACAGAAACACGGGGATCTGTTTCAGGGTGTCGTCGGTCTTTATAAGCTTTGTAAGTCTGTGACCGTCCATCTGCGGCATCTCGATATCGCTCACCACAAGTCCGATGTAATCGCGAATATTCTCGCGTCCGGAGAAGGAGGAGATATAGTTCCACGCTTCAAGACCGTTGTTGAAGGAGGCGATGTTGTGGAAGCCGGCTTCGGTGATCGCGTTGACAACGAGCTGGTTGAGGAAGGGGGAGTCCTCTGCGATAACGATCTTGGTATCGAACCTTGTGTCGCGTGTGGATTCGACGTGATCCATACCGGTCATATCAAGGGACGCGGAGCAGTTGAGGTCGGAGATGATCTTCTCAAAGTCAAGGATAACGATGATACGGCCTTCGATCTTCGCGATACCGGTAGCAATGCCCATCTGACTGTTGTTCGCGACTGTCGGGGGCTTTTCTATGCTGCTCCAGCTGATACGCTGAATGCCTTTAACGCTGGTAACATGGAATGCGATGTCAAGACCGTTGAACTCGCAGAGAATGAGCAGACCCTCATTTCCTGCGGGAAGCCTCTTTCCGAGTACTTTATGGAGATCCACGACGGTAATGATCTTGTCACGCGGCATGAAAAGACCCTCGATCTCATCGGGAGCCGCGGGCATCGGAGTTACCTCGCGATATGTCATTATTTCCTCGACCTTGGCGATGTTGATACCATAATCCTCGTCGCCGACAAAGAATTCGAGCAATTCAAGTTCATTGGTTCCGCTTTCAAGCAATATATTAGTTTCCATAGCACTGCCTTTCCGTACGTATCCTATGACATACCATAGTGTTATATATTGATATTATACATCTTTTTGCTAATAAAATCAATAGTTTAAGTCAAAATCTAACAAAACGCTATATTTAACCGTGCCTTTTTGTTAAAATTGACCAAAACAAGATAATATTATGCACTTTTACTGTCTCACAGTAATGGGGTGAGGTGTCGGCACCGTTTCTTCGTGGAAGGATCAGTAGTCGTAATGGCTCCCGCCGACAAATTCTCTCACCAGTGAGTTGAGCGGAACGAGGTCTCTGTCCATGCCCTCTATCTCGGTCAGGAACTCTTCGAGGTCGGTGAACTGGGCGTAATCCTCGTATGTATCGCGGACGGAAAGCAGCTCGTTCAGGATGATAGGCTTATAGACAGCCGGCTCGTAGGCGATAAAGGTGTCTATGTCGAACATAGCCTTGTCCTTGTGGGGCATAATGAAGCGCTGTTCACCGCGCTGTACCCACTTGAAGAAGTCCAGTGTTTCACATATCCCGCGTCCCCTGAACAGCTTGTCGCGCACAATACGGCGCATAAGTCTTACCTTTGACGGGTGGAGCAGGTCGCTCTCGTCGTTCTTGAGACGCGTTCTGACGCTGACATAAACGGTTGTGGCATGCTCGCCGATGTTGCCGGTGATCTCGGGATTGAGCGCGTGGATTCCTTCGAGGATCACAAATTCGCCGTGCTTGCGGCGGAGAGTTTTGCCATTCTGGCGTGTCTGGGAGGCGAAGTCGAAGGTCGGCATCTGCACCTCCTCGCACTTCCAGAACATTTCGAGGTGCTCGTTGAGCAGATCCATGTCGAGGCGCTTGGGGCTTTCGAGATCCACCCGTCCGTCCTCATCTACTTCGTTTCCGGGGTCGCCGATAGGGCGGAAGTAGTTGTCCATGGAGACAGGGTGAACGGTCTTTCCCGCTTCTTCGAGCATTGTCGCGAGGCGAAGGGCGGTAGTGGTCTTTGCCGAACCGGAGGGGCCGGAGATAAGTATGATAGGAAGGTGATGCTCACGGTCAAGAATGTGATCCGCCACATTCCTGATCTCGCTGTGGTAGGTCTGCTCCGCCTTCTCGATGAAGCTTCCGGGGTCGTTCTTAACGGAATGGTTGAGTTCGTTCAGAGTAATGAATTTCATGTACAATGACTCCTTTCATTTGTTTTTCAACAGCTCTGCGATGCCGTTAAGATCATCACATACCGCTGAAATATATGGTCTCAGCCCGTCGTCGGGCTGGGTAAGGTCGGGTATCATCACCGTGAAGCAGCCCGCGTCATGCGCGGAGATAACCCCGTTCGGCGAGTCCTCCGCCGCTATGCATTCGTCGGGTGACAGTCCGAGCTGTTGTGCCGCGTAGATGTATATGTCGGGGCGCGGTTTGCCCCATTCCACCATGGATGCGCATACGATGCGGTCAAAGAAGCCGTCAATACACGCTGTTTTCAGCAGTCTTCCGGCGCGCTCCACGTCGGTAGCGGTGGCGATCGCGCGCATATAGCCGTGCTCGCCGAGGAATGTCAGAAGCTCTCTTGCTCCAGGCTTGGTCTCAACGCCGTACCGGTCTATGTGTTCCTGCATCAGCTTCATTCTGCACGAACGCAGTTCTTTATAGTCGCAGCCTTCGCCGAACCATTCGGTGAACAGGGGCTGGACAAGGCGGTGGGTGAGACTGCGCAGAGTGAGTGCCTGTTCCGGCGACATATCGTAGCCGAACCGCGCGGCCGCCTCCCTCCAGTACCGGAACAGCAGCTTTTCCGTGTCGAGCAGCGTCCCGTCAAGGTCGAACACTACCGCCTTTATGCGCGTAAGGTCGTGTTTATCAGTATGCATACGAGTTATCCAGCCTTGTAATGTTCTTGATAGAGTGGATAGTAGATGTGTTCTTGCTTTTCGATAATGTGTACACCATGGTCTTCTGCGAGCTTACCTCGAACTCGATACCCTCTACCGCGAGAGCGGAGGGAGGAATGTAATCGACCGTAACCGTGTACAGCTCGCCGACGTTGGAGACATCGGTGATACGCGGTGAATACGCTGTGTAATGCGGGTTGATAGGCACAAGGTAAGAGTTCGTATCGGGAACGTAAGTGAACGTGATATCCATGGTGCCGACCGTCTGGTGTTCGATCTTTACGGAGTTTCCGAAGATCGAGCGGACAGAGTATTCGACGTCTATCGCCGGAACGTACATATAGGTGTTGTACAGCTTCTCGTAGTTTGAGTTGTCACCGGTCAGGATTATGCGCCATATCGCCGACTCCACAATTATGTTGGGCGGGAGCTCGTCAACTGTGTCGCAGTCGGGTGGATCCACGCAGACAACAGGGTACAGGAACAGGGCGAGCTCGTTTTTGAGATCGGTGCGGTTCGCGATGTCCGAAACCACTCCCGCCGCAAAGTTGACGGTGGATACGATGCCGATGACGGACATTATGATGACGAAAACGGCGAAGACCAGGTAGAATTTGTTGGGGCGCGCCGGTGCGGTTTCAGCTTCCGGTTCATCGGTTTCCGACGGAACAAGGTTATCGCTCTCAAGCTCCTCATAGTCCTCGGAAAGCGCCTTGTTGAAGCCCTCGGTAACGCTTTCTTCCGGAGATTCTTTCGTTTCCTGCGGTTCGGGTCGTTTTATTGAGTGCATCACGAACTGCTTCACATCGGAATCCGGGGAAGGTTCCTCGGGAACAGTCTCCGGTTCCGGCGGTATTTCGGGTTCGGTGCTCCCGAGCGGTTTCAATTCGTAGGGAGTAGATGCCCGAAGCTCCTTCTCGGCACGTTCCTGTTCCGACACGCGAAGTCTTTCCGCCTTGCGTTGTTCAGCCTCCTCGACCTTGCGTTCATATTCCGCAAGAATAGACTCGGTCGTGCTTTGGGCAGGTTCCTCATCTTCGCTGTTAAGCTGTTTTGTGAGCTTTTCGGTCGCTACATCCTGTGTTTTGTGTTCCTGACGAGCCCTGTTCTTCTTCTTTTTTTTAGCAGACATTGCTACTCCTTATCTGACCTGTCCGCAGCCGCTTATCAGGTATTTGTATGTGGTGAGCTCCTTCAGACCCATAGGTCCTCTCGCATGGAGCTTCTGTGTGGATATCCCTATCTCGGCTCCGAGACCGAACTCAAAGCCGTCTGTGAAGCGCGTGCTCGCGTTCACATAAACAGCCGCGGCATCTACGCACTTACGGAATTTCTGCGCATTGTTCAGGTTTATCGTCACTATGCACTCACTGTGCTTTGTACCGTACTTATTGATATGTGCGATAGCCTCGTCTATGCTCCCGACGGTCTTGACTGCGAGTACATAGTCGTTGAACTCTGTGGCGTAGTCCTCCTCGGTTGCGGGACGCTCGGTCTGCATGAACTTAGCGCAGGTCTCGTCGCCGTATATCTTCACTTTTCCGTTCCACTTGGCGTTCAGAGCGGTGTAGAACTGCTCTGCGACGTCCTTGTGTACCAGCACGGTCTCGATAGCGTTGCACACGCTCGGACGCTGGGTCTTTGCATTGTCGGTGATGTTCACGGCCATGTCGATGTCTGCGAACTTGTCAACATAGACGTGACAGTTGCCCTCGCCGGTCTGTATCACCGGTATCGTGGAATTCTGTCTCACCGAGCGGATAAGTCCGCCGCCGCCGCGGGGAATGAGCACGTCGATGTATTTGTCCGCCTTCATAAGGTCTCCGGCTACCGCGCGGGAGGTGTCCGCCACGAGCTGAACCGCGTCCTCGGGCATTCCCGCTTCACTCAGAGCTGTGCGCATTATCCCGACAAGGCACTTGTTGGAGTAGATAGCGTCGCTTCCTCCGCGAAGAATGCAGACATTGCCGGATTTGAGGCACAGCGCCGCCGCGTCCACAGTCACGTTCGGGCGGGACTCAAAGATGATGCCGATAACGCCGAGCGGAACGCGGGTCTTCTCCACGATAAGACCGTTCGGGAGCTCCTCGCCGCCGATGATCTCACCGATCGGGTCTTTAAGCTCCATGACCTGTCTTACGCCCTCGCTCATGCCTTCTATGCGTGCTTCCGTGAGGGTGAGGCGGTCTATCATCGCCTCGGACATTCCGTTCACCTTTGCGTTTTCGATATCGCGTTTGTTTTCCTTAATGATCGTATCCTTGCTTTCAATAAGCTTGTCGGCTATCGATTTCAGGGCATTGTTCTTCTGCCTTGTTCCTACCGATGTCATTTCAAGCTCTGCTTTTTTTGCCGCTGTTCCAAGTTCGTCTATATAGCTCATTTGTTCATATCCTTTCATTTAACGCACAAGGTCAAAAACCGTGCATTTTGCCGTTCCGTCAAATATCCCGTATAACCGCTCCGGGTCGTCGCCGTTGATTATCACCGTCGGTATGCCTTTTTCTCCGGCTATCGAAGCCGCTTCGAGCTTGGTTATCATTCCGCCGCTTGCGAGCTCGCTTCCCTTGGCTCTCGCGGAGCTTATCATCTCGTCGGTAAGCTTTGTAACCAGCGGGATATGCTTTGCTTCCGGGTCGGAGGGGTTTCGGTCGTAAAGCCCGTCCACATCGGTGAGTATCACGAGTAGATCCGCCTCGCAGAGCTGCGCCATTATCGCGGAGAGTGTGTCGTTCTCGTCGAAGTCGAGCTGTTCGATCGAGACGGTGTCGTTCGCGTTGATGATCGGTACGATCTTCATTTCAAGCAGGCGGTGCAGGGTATTGAACGCGTTTTCGTGGCGGGTCTTGTTGCTGATGACATCGCGGGTCACGAGAAGCTGCGCTACGGTATGGTTGAACTTTGAGAATTCACGGTCGTAGATGTTCATGAGCTCGCACTGACCGATCGCCGCGCACGCCTGCTTGGTAGGGATATCGGTAGGTCGGGTGGTAAGTCCCGCTCGTCCTACGCCTATGCCGACAGCGCCCGAGGTAACGAATATCACGTCGTGACCTTCATTTTTCAGATCCGACATCACCTCGATGAGCTTTCTTACGCGCCGGATATTTAGGTTTCCGGTCTTGTAGCAGAGAGTTGAGGTGCCGACCTTGATTACTACACGTTTTGCATTTCTGATCTTATCCATTTTATGTCCTCACATTATGTATGTTAAAATACACATATTTATTTTATTATAACAAATAAATGATGTAAAAGCAATAGAAAAATGAAAAAAACCGTGTCAAATTATAAAAACATCGCCGGATAAAACATTCCTGCTTTGAGAAAATACTATTTTTCACTTTATCATACAATTTTTATTGACAAATCCGAAAATCTATTGTATAATAACTATAATTGTGGGGGCGGAAGTCAGAACGCTCCGGTCATTTTGGTCCCGGCTCATTGTGAGCTGTTGCAGATGCAATGGAGCACTGCGGAAAGGAATTTATTATGTCTGTCGTAAACTCAATGGAGAACATTGTCGAAGTTTGTCTCTCAGAGCTGCTTAAAGAAGATCCCGAGTGCTGCACCTGTGAACACTGCATGAACGATATGATGTGTCTTGCGCTGAACGCGCTCCCGCCGAAGTATGTAAGCTCAGAGAAGGGCGCTCTCTTCTCTAAGATCAGCAATGCTATGGCGCAGCAGCGTTCTATCGACGTTCGCGTAGCCTGCATCAACGCCCTGGAATTTGTCAAGGGTCACCCGCATCATCCGAGACCGGACATAGCAGGAGCATAATTTGTAAAGCCTTTTTCGACGAACTGAAAGCCCTCTGTCTTTATCGACAGGGGGCTCTTTGTGTTATTCTGTTATTGTCCGACAGTGATAAGCGTAAGCTCCGGGCGGTTGAATATCCGCGGCGCAAACAGCTCCCGCAGCCTGCGTTCAAGCCCCTTGCTAACGATCATCTCCGTGCCGTTCATGTAGTATTCTCCGGCGGTGTACTTCGGGAAGATACCCTGACCGGAGGCATAAACTCCGTTTAACAGCGGCGGAAATCTCCACTGTCCGCCGTGCGCGTGACCGCTGAGTATCAGGTCAAACCCCCGTCCGCTGAGAACCGGGAACTCCTCGGGGTAGTGGTTTATCAGCACGTTGAACATATCCGGCGAAAGCTCCTTCTCGCAGGCCTCGACCTGATTGGTATATGCCGCACCGTCTATGCCCGAAATGCGGATATTCCCGATATCGACATATCCTCCGTCCAGTACGGTAACTCCGAGATCGCGCATATCCTGCTTTATAAGCCGCTCTTCACCCGGTTCCCCGTATGTCTCATGATTGCCGATCGAGTAAATGCACGGGTAAAGTGCAGTCAGCCGCTTCACGAGCGTCATGGAGTAACCCTCTCCGCGGTGCTTGTTGAACAGGTCGCCGCCGAATATCACCGCGTCCGGGTCAAAGCGCTTTACCGCGTTCACAAGCTCCCCCATGTCGTACCCGTAATACGACGAATGTACGTCGGACAGGAAGGCGAGCTTCACGGGCTTGAAGACCTTGTCGGTCTGAACGGTGTAGGAAATACATTCGAGCTCCGTGTTGAAGGCGTATGTAGTCGCGACTGCCACCGCGGTGATGATCGCCGAAAGTATGATGAGTTTACGTCTGGTCATGCTTACTGGTTGGCGTTTTTGAGCAGGGTCTCCCATTCCTTGATTATGGAACGGTCCTCAAAGTAGTTTATTCTCATAGCCTTGCGGACGCGCGCGAGTGTCGCGTTGGTTTTCTCAACGGCGTTCGCTGTACCGGTCGCAATGATGTCATATACCGCGCCGATGTCCTTCTCCCACTTTGCGCGCTCGGCTCTTATCGGGCTGAGTGTTTCTTCGAGGACGTTTATGAGGAACTTCTTGCACACGCCGTCACCGAGACCTCCGCGGCGGTAGTGCTCCTTCATTTCTTCAAGATTTGCGTAGTCGGGAAGGTACTCCGCGAAATGCGCGTCCGTGCAGAGCGCGTCGAGGTATGTGAACACGACGTTGCCCTCGGTATGACCGGGGTCGCTTATCTGGAGGTGCAGCGGGTCGGTGTACATCTTGCCGTTGACCTGCTTCTTTATGGTAGCCGCAGTATCGGAAAGGTAGATGCAGTTTCCGAGCGACTTGCTCATTTTCGCCTTGCCGTCAACGCCGGGAAGTCTGCGCTGGAACTCGTTTTCGGGTATCATCGCCTTCGGTGTGACGAGCGTTTCTCCGTAGATCTTGTTGAACTTCTCGACGATCTCTCTTGCCTGTTCGAGCATGGGTAGCTGGTCTTCGCCCACCGGAACAACGTTCGCGTCGAATGCGGTGATATCTGCTGTCTGCGAAACGGGGTAGGTGAAGAAGCCTGCGGGGAGACCCTCGTCGGTAAAGCCTCTCATCTGTATCTCGGCCTTGATAGTGGGATTTCGGGAAAGTCTTGCCGTGGTGACAAGGTTGAGGTAGTAGAAGGTGAGCGCGTGCAGGGCGGGAAGTGCGGACTGCACACAGATCGTGGTCTTGGCGGGGTCGATGCCGACGGAGAGATAGTCGAGCACGACGTTTACTATGTTGTCGCGTATCTTTCCGGGATCGTCGGCGTTATCGGTGAGCGCCTGGTCGTCCGCGATAAGAATGTTTATCTCATCAAACTCCCCGGAATTCTGGAGCTCGACTCTTCTTTTGAGCGAGCCGACATAGTGACCGAGGTGTAAGCGTCCGGTGGGGCGGTCACCCGTGAGGA
>JAFZOA010000698.1 GCA_017550775.1 Ruminiclostridium sp.
AACTTCCGGTTTTCCTCTATGATATTCTTCCGTACATTACGGCCTTCACCGCTCGGGATATTTCCTTTCAGCAGTATCGTTTTCAATTTCGTTAACATGATATTCACTCCGTACATTCGGTAACCGTGATCGCTACCGGGGCTATTTATGTCTTCGGTGTCGTATGAACACATTACAGCGTGCTGAATTTCTTTTAGCATAATATTATACCAAAAAATCAGTAATAAAACAATACCTTTTTTTTAAAAAAAGAAAATATAGAGATTTTTTGATAAATATACGATATTTCGGACTGTTTTTATTTGACTTTTTATATGGTTTTGTGGTATAATATTATACTTATACAATCCTTGTTTACCTTTTTTTCAATAAAGGGGCATCATATATGAAAAAGCACAAGATAAAAATGAAAGCAGCCGCGCTCATCATTTCAGGCATACTCGCTCTGGGCGGTACAGCTCCGCTGACGTTATACTAATCGGCGCAGGGAATGAATCTCAATATGTCGGGAGTTCCCAATCGCAGGCTCAGCATTGATCTCACAGAACGTTCGCAGAATTATTCTGCGGTGCTGTACAACATCACAAACGGTCTGCCTACTTCCGAAGCGAATGCGATCGCCGAAACAAGTGACAGCTTTATCTGGATCGGCAGCTATGCAGGTCTGATACGATATGACGGAAAAACTTTCGAGCGTATGGATTCAACTACCGGAGTGGGCAGCGTCACATCCCTGTATGTTGACAGCGAGGACAGTACCGGAACTATCTATGCCGCCACTACCTGTGGTATAGCTATGATCTCTCCCGACGGCGTTCTTAGCATAATGCAGGACGACGCTGTCGCAGGATTGAATATGCGAAGCATACGCGCAGAATATGACGGTATTATCTAAGGAATGACATAATGAAAATATATCTTTACGGTATGATATGCGGCTCGATCCGCCCCGCTTGCAGGAGATAGAGATCCTGACAGAAAACTATGATATGTAAATAAACAGACAAAAGAGGGATAAAAATGTCAGCCATAATAGAAATTAAAAACATTACGAAGGAATTCAAAGTCCTCAACCGCCGTGAAGGACTCAAAGGAAGCATTAAAGACCTGTTCTCCCGCGATTATAAGATAGTCCGCGCCGTGGACAACATCTCCATGAACATCGAACAGGGCGAGATAGTCGGCTACCTCGGGCCGAACGGCGCAGGAAAATCCACCACTATAAAAATGATGACAGGAGTCCTCGAACCGACCTCCGGTGAGATACTCGTAGACGGGAACGTCCCATACCGCAACCGCACGAAGAACGCACAGAACATAGGTGTCGTTTTCGGTCAGCGCTCACAGCTCTGGTGGGCATTGCCGCTCGTCGAGTCGTTCGGGATACTCAAAGACATATATTGCATACCCGACGCAGATTATAACGGCATGATCGAGCTTTACCGCTCGCTTGTTGATATCGAACCGCTGCTTCACAAGCCTGTGCGCCAGATGTCGCTCGGACAGCGCACTCTGAGCGATATACTTGCGGCGTTCCTTCATAACCCGAAGATAGTTTTCCTCGACGAACCAACCATAGGACTTGACGTCTCGATGAAATCGAAGATACGCACGCTCATACACGCGCTCAACAAAGAAAAGAAGACGACCGTCATCCTCACGACTCACGATATGGGCGACGTTGACGCGTTATGCCGCCGCATAGTCATCATAGACAAGGGA
>JAFZOA010000699.1 GCA_017550775.1 Ruminiclostridium sp.
CTTCTTCGAATCCTCGGAAAGCGTAACAGGTCCTTCAAAGCCTACGCTCTTGATCGTAAGACCGCGTTCCTGCCAGTCAAGAGCGTTCTTGGCTGTTGCCTGTGCGAGAGGAACGAGCTTTGTCTGTATCTTCGAGTACATAACGCCCTGATCGGAGAGCTCTGCGAGACCGCCGAGGAGAGCCTGGATGAACTCGCTCTTGTACTGACCGTTGGAGAATACAGCCGAAGCGGAAAGATCGCCTGCATCAACGCCCTTGGGGGCAACTTCTGTGTAGAAGCGTACCGCGGCCTCTGCGTCGGGTATCTGTATCGAGAAGCGGCCGAAGCAGCGCAGCTCGATAGATGTGTTGTAGTAGGGGTCGAAATACGGCATGGGCTCGCTGGTTCCGAACGGGATGCCCGGAATTTCCTGAAGGTTGATATATACTACCTTCTGCTCTGCCGCGGGAGTGCCGCCGTATGTAAATCTGCTCAGAACGTCCTTGAGGGAGTCCTTGATGTTGCCCGCGAAAATGGAGGGCGCGGAGGAGTTGTCAAGGATATAGCGTCCCGGCTCGGTAACGATATTGGTGATCTTACCGTTGTCGATGGTGAGCATACAGGTCCCCTGCTCTACCATGATAGCGGAGCCGTTGCTGATGTAGTTCTCGGTGCCCTTCGTATTGCTCGAACGGCTCGAACCGTCATGCATCTTTGTGCCGACCTTCAGCAGAGTTTTGTTGTCAATAGACTCGCAGTGTATGGCTTCCTTCCAGGTATCGCCGAGAGCTCCGCCTACCGCGCCTATTGCAGCTTTGATAAGTCCCATAGGTTATCATTTCCTTTCATTGTTGATTTGCTTTTTATCAGATAAATCTGTAAGCGCTGACGAGCCAGCTCTTATAGACTTCTTCCGTGACTCCCGTGCCGCAGTACGGACACTTCATCATTCTTCCGCCCACCTCATAAACGGGCGCGCCGCAGTTCGGACAGTTGTGCGAGAAGGTAAGCGAACCCGCGTCCTCGGTGAACTCCCGCCCGTAGCTGAGCGTAACGCTTGCCGCGAGCTGCTTCGGGGTTTCCGGTACCTTGTCCTTGCCCTCGAAGTAGTGAAGGCACTGGAACGAGATCTCGAACACCGCTGTCGCAGACTCCGAGGTGGTTTTGTAATCCGCGATCGCCATCCTGTGGATCTGCACATCGTCGAAATGCTCCGTAAGCTTTCTTCCGTTGTTGTCCCTGATGCGGCCGAAGACCTGATTTTTAAGGGTATCGGTCGCGTTTCCGAGCCGGTCGGTCTTTCCGCTCTCTATCGCGCCGAGTATCGACACGAGGGCGGTATTAGCCATTTCGAGGAACCGGTCGTAGGTCATATCCGGGAAATCCCGCATGAGCTTCGGCTTGTACATTGCCGAGACATTGGAGATAGACCGCGGTGTGGTGGTCTCCTCTTTAAGTCCCCGGCCGATAAGGTCGGCTGTCTCGCCCAGCCCCATTCCGAGGTAGTTCCGCGTAAAGGAGCTGATCTTATGCTTTATGAAGAGTATCAGTGCGAGTATCGCGAGCGCGATGACCGCGATCACAATCAATGCTGTCAGGATAGGTGTCATTATCTCTTACTGAACATTACCGCCATTCTGAGGCTGCTGAGGAACTCTGATGCCGTCGTCCTGAGTATCGTTGCGGACTGTCGAGAAGTCGCTGAGCACCCAGCTGTAAAGACCTGTCGTAACGGTCGAGCCGCAGTACTCGCAGACGCCTGTGCTGGAGATCTGGAGCGGTGCGCCGCAGTTCGGGCAGTTGTGTCCGGTCATGTTGTTATCGCCGGCGCTTGTGGTCTTGACGCCCACGGAGCGCATGAACTTCATCTTGTAGCGGAAATCCCAGCGCGTGTTGCGGTCGCCGCGTATCACGTTGCCGGTCTTGTCGTCGGTCTGATAGTCGATGTAGCGTGCGTTGAGGTATGCTGTCAGATACTCGTACTCGTTATCGCGGACATAGCTCGTGAGGTACGCGGTATTGATAGCGATGCTCTCGTAGTGATAGGTCACGCCCTGGTCTATCTTGGACTGCACCTGCTTTGCGGTGGTATTGTACAGGTTGGTGTGCATAACGGGTCTTACGGGAGTAAGGTCGCGCTTGCACCATGCGTTCTGGATGTCGATATAGACTTCCTTGACAAACGAGGTGAAGTCGTCCGCGGTGAAGTTCGGGTCGTCCTGCTTGATGATCTGCTCGATCTGGGATGTTCTGTCGGGAACGTTCACGTTGAGACCCTGGCCGCCGTTTGCGGGACGAACGCCGCCGCCGGTATTGCCGTCGTTGCCGCCCTGACCGTTTCCGCCCTTGCTGCGCGAAGCCACGAGCACAACAACGATGATGATGATGACAACGACAACTCCGAGGCCTATGCCGCCGCCTCCGCCGCTTCCGCCGTCACTGTCGCTGCTGCTGAAGAAATATGTAGATCCGCCGCCCCAGTCGTCGCTGTCCCAGCTGCTTCCGCCGTCATAGCTGTAATCATAGTCGTTCGCGTCAAATGCCACGGCCGAGATGCCGAACAGCATGAGCGCGGATAATACCAATGCAATTACTGCAATTATCTTCTTTTTCAATTTCCTCTCTCCTTCGTAAGGTGATGACAGAATGATATACTCATACAATTTTACATCGTACAGATATATAATATCATTGTTTTGCAAAAAAGTCAAGAATTTTCGCAATATACACAAAAAAATATTTACTCTGCGCCCGCAATTGTTCATTATCTCACTTTCGCTATGACACAAAACATGAGCGCAGACACCCTGCCGCCCGCAGATCGGGCGCAGTGACGCTTCTTCGGAGGTCATGCGGCACAGGATTTTTCGATTTGTAACTATTGACAAAATGAAAACGTTGTATTATAATAAATTTAGTACAATGAGTACATATTTTTATCTGAAAGGACATGATAACTATGGCTTATATCTTAGGTGTCGATATCGGCACTTCCGGAACCAAGACGGTGCTTTTCGACGAGAACGGAACGGCGCTGTCCTCCGCTACATACGAATACCCTCTCTATACCCCGCAGAACGGCTATGCGGAGCAGGACCCCGGCGACTGGTGGAACGCCTCAGTACAGGGCATCAAGGACGTTATCCGTGACAGCGGCGTGCCCTCCTCCGAGATCAAGGGCATCGGTCTCTCCGGCCAGATGCACGGTCTCGTTATGCTCGACAAAGAGTGCAAGGTGATACGCAACAGCATCATCTGGTGCGATCAGCGTACCTCCGCCGAAGTAGCCGAGATCACCGGGAAGGTAGGTCACGACCGCCTTGTCGAGATCACCGCCAACCCTGCGATCACAGGCTTTACCGCCGCAAAGATCATGTGGGTGAAGAACAACGAGCCGCAGAACTATGAGCGGTGCCGTCATATCCTGCTGCCGAAGGACTATATCCGCTTCATGCTCACCGGCGAGTTCGCCACCGAGGTGTCCGACGCGTCCGGTATGCAGCTTCTCGATATCCCGAAGCGCGACTGGTCGGACGAGGTGCTGGATAAGCTCGGAATAGACAAGTCCCTGCTTGCGAAGGTATATGAGAGTCCCGAGATCACCGGCACCGTGACAAAGCAGGTGGCGGAGCTCACCGGTCTTGCCGAGGGTACTCCCGTGGTAGGCGGCGCGGGCGA
>JAFZOA010000700.1 GCA_017550775.1 Ruminiclostridium sp.
CAGTTGAGTATGCCCTTCCACTTTGTGGGATAAACGGTCTTGATGGAGGGAGCGACAAGGACTATGATCTTCTCCCTTGCCATAGTTTCCATACATCTGTCGGTATCATCTATATAATCTCTTGCACCGTGTGCGCAGTTCTTTACGCACTCGCCGCAGGCAATACATTTTTCCGGGTTGACCGTGGTAACAAATCTGCCGTCATTGAGCATCTTTGTAATATTAGCCTCGGGCGCGGGACAGGTCCTTACGCAGGAATTGCAGCCGACGCACTTATCCGGCTTCACCACTATGATTTCTTGAATAGCCATGACTATACCTCCATGTATGAAAAGACATATTACTTCATATTTTTAGCTTTTTTCGCCAGATCCGCAAGATTTACCTTCTTGCCGTCGCCGCTGCTGCTGCTCTGCTCGCCGGAACCGCTTCCGAGCGATGCGGCTTTCTCCTTGAGCTTCTGCAGTGCGTCGCTCTTGTTGTCGGTATCATCTATTTCGATGCTGTCGCTTCCCGTTACATAGTTATCATCTATCTCGTCGAGTGTGGGGCTGTCCGACAATTCCGCCTCAAAGCTCTCCGGCTCTCTGAATACCGGAATACCGCCCGCCGTAAGATCAACGACCGCGCCGTTGAGAAGCTCCTCGGACTTGGCGATCATCTCAGAGCCGGTAGTGCCGAATCTGTCAAATATCGCCTTGAACGTTGCGATCTCTATGCTCATCTTCTCGATATCGTTGAGCAGGACTGCCTTTATATTTCCGGAAGCTACCTCCATAGCGGCGGACTTTTCTTCCGCTGCTGCCGTTATCTCGGCTGCCTTCGTTTCCGCGTCGAAAATGATTACCTTTGCCTTGTTGTTGGCATCGGTAATGGTATTCTCCGCAAGCTTTTTGGAATCGTTTTCCAGATCGGTCGCCTGCTGCTGCGCAGTACTGAGGATAAGATTGGCCGAAGTCTGTGCCTGCTGGAACACGACATTGAGCATTGCTCCGGAATTGGCACCGCCCTCAGAAGCGAGCTTTGCCTGAGCCTCGGTAAGCTTCGTTTCCGTCTCTGCGAGCTTATCCTTGAGCTTCTGGATCTCCTGCTCCTTGCGCGAGAGCTCGTCGCCGAGAGATCTTGCCTTCTCAACGAGGTTTTCGTTCTTTACCTGCAATTCCGTCAGTTTGGCTCTCTCGCCGGCAAGTACGGAGTCGACCGCGCTCTGCTCATCCGCTCCGCCCCTCATCTTATCGAGTATAAGCTTTGTTTCTCTCAGTTTGTTTTTGTTGTCAAAGAAAAGATTGTAAACATAGTCAAGCTTCTTATCGACATCGTTCTTGTCGTATCCTCCGAACACCACTGTTCTTATGAATTGTGTTTCAGCCATTATGAAAGCCTCCTGTATAATTTAGTGCAATAAACGGTAAAAACGAGTATATCTATTAAAAGTATAGCACTCAACGTACAATTTGTCAACCTTAAAGCACAAATATATTGTTATTTTATTCAAAAATGACAATATCCGCCAAAGAGATTTGTTACTATTACACATCATCAGGACACAACGCTCTCAGCACAAAACAGCGGCCGGCAGAGCAGGCTCTGTGCGTCCTGCCCTGTCGGCCGCTGTTCCGCGGTTCAGTCCATAAGATCGACTATCCCGGAGATAACACCCCAGGCCGTGATATCTATGTAAGCGTATGACGGCGGCTCATTATCCCGCGGCCTCGCACAGCTTCCGGGATTGATTATCAGCACCCCGTCCTCTTCTTGTTCAAAGCGGCAGTGTGTATGACCGAAAAGAGCGATCCCGCAGTCATTCTCATGTGCCTGCCGCAGCAGCTCGCCGGTCCCGCTGTCCACACCGCACAGATGCCCGTGGACCGCAAGTATCCTCACCGTTCTGTCGTCCGGACCCGGTACGGTATCAATGATCTGCGAGAAAGGAAGGTCTTCGGAGCGGTCACAGTTGCCCCTGACACGGACAAGCTTTATCTACGGGTATTCCTGCATAACTCCGGAGATGTCGTCTTCGCCGTCGCCCAGATGTATGAACATATCGGCCGAATACAGATTTCTCTCCACTATCTTCATCACGGCGCTGCTTACACCGTGAGAATCCGCCATTACAATTATTCTCATATATAAATCCTCATTCACAAAGAGATCCGGGATGCTTCCGTGATATGCTCAGAGCGTATCACCAGACATCCTCGCTCGCCTGCAGCAGCTCCTTAACCTCCGGGTTTTCGTAAAGCCCCAGATCAAATAGCTTGTCGGCCTGCCGCTTTGACACCTTGCCCGTCAGCGAATAGACGAACTGCTTATGCTCACGCTGTGTGCCATTCCAGGAATCTATGATCTTGAGCCACCCGGCTTTGCCAAGAGCACGTTCGGGAAGAACCGCGTCGGGGAAGAATTTTGCCGCCAGCTTTTCCGCGCACTTCGAATGACCCGTATAGCTGCATGAATAGGTATCGCCTTCGGGATTCATCCAGCCAAGCCTGAAATTGTCAAGATTCTTGAAAAACATCTCCTCAAGCGTAAGAGGCTCTCCGTCGCATTCCTCGATCTTCACGAACTGAAATCCGGCAACATTCAGTGAAAAAAAGCCTCCCGCATCATCTATGACCACCGGAAGGAAATCTTCTCCTATTATGCCATCAAACCGTGTGCCGACAAGCGATTCCACCGTATCGTAATACTTATAGTAATAGTAGCCCGTTTCAGATAGAAATATGGCATATTTCTGCATTCGACCCACCCTTTTCCGGGGTTAAACAATACCGGCCCGGCCTGTTTCACGAACGGACTTCGGCTTTAAGCAACAAAGCCGGAGCTGTATCCGGTCAGGGGCACGGTATTATTTGTATCTGTGATATCATACTGATTATACTATCTTTTCTTCGATTTGTCAACAGTATCGGCTCTTGTCGTTACGATACCGGCATATTCTTCTTCAAACGGAGAAATCCGGCTGTCATACGAAGGCATCATGCCGCACAAAACGCCCCGGCACGCTGTTCGGGCGTACCGGGGCATCCTTATATGTTTCTGCGCTCACCTGTCACACATCTATACACTCGACAGTGCCGATAGATGCCTTTTCGCTCGCGTTGAGCTTCTTCTTGAGCTTTGTTATAACGGCGGTGCCTGCCGTTCCGCTGTTCTTTCTTCCGACAACTACCTTGTATTCGGGGTAGATCGTGCCGACATTCTCGACTTCCTTCGGGACGATCATCTGTCTGAGCGCGATATTTACCTTGTCCACAACTTCCTTCTCGGTGGGGTCGCCGTCCTCGGTAGTGACAACGAGCAGGAATTCGTCGGAACCGGTACGGTACAGCTCCTTCTCGGGGAAGAATTCGTTAAGCACCTCGACCGTGCGGACGAGAATAACATCGCCCGCTTCGGAACCGTATTCGGCGTTGATCTCGCTGAACTTGACAATATTGAACATGGCAAAGAAGCAGGGATCCTCATCGGAAACTTTTATCTTCTCGGCGTTCATGGTGAAGCTTACACGATTGTTCGCGCCGGTAAGAACGTCCTGGAACATCGCAGTATTCAGCGACTTTCTGGTCATATTGTTCTTGGCGATAGTCGATAACAGCTTCTCATTGATGATAGCCTGACGCTTGTTGATAACGTTGAACACTATGATAAGACCCAGGATGATAGCGCCGAAGATGCCGAGATAGATTATCATAGTGGTGGTAAGCGCGAATACCTCGCTCGTGGTATCGTCGATAGTGACGAGCCAGCCGCGCTCAGGCATATAAGTGTAGATAGAAACGTATCTTACACCGTCCTTGGTGTACTCATAGTCTCCCGAGTTGCTTCCCATGCTTCCGCTCTTGTAAGCTTCGCAGACAGCCGCAAGTCCTTCGTTGTCGATAGCGGTATGTATCTTAGTGGTGTCGTCCTCATTGAATATGTAGAGGCTGCTGTTGACATCGGCCATGCTGTAGAACGAGTTCTCAACGCCGCGGATCGGTATGCTGTTGAGGGTCGCGATCAGACCGTCGGTGTATATACCGAGTCCGACAAAGCCGATAGCCTTGCCGCTGTCGTCATAAACAGCCTGATACATGGAAAGACACTGCTTCCCACTTGCGGGGGACATCATGATACCGAGATCATAGAGCTTATCCTTGCCGGATTCCATGCCCTTGTGAAGCTCGTCCTGCTTCGCCTGATCCGTACGGGTCTGCATACCTACGACTTTTGCGTTGGTATGGGTAAGAACGTGGGTGTCCCACGAACCGATCCAGAGACCTTCGAGATTATCTATGTCCTTGCCGAATTCCTCGGTGTATTTCTGAGCCGCCGCCTGTGCAGACTTTGCGTTCTCGCTCAGATTTTTACCGGCTGCGATATCTTCGGAATACTTGAGTAAATCCTTGACCTGCTGAGCCTTGCAGAAATTCTTCAGCGTCTTTTCGGAGTTCTCGACATAGTTCTCGATGATGTGCGCACGCTCGTCGGCGATAGCGCCCATGTGCTCGATAGCGTTGTCCATTGTCTTGGAACATACGGTAGTCGTGATGAACACGGACAGACCGAGCATTAATACAAGCTGGATAATAAGGATACCGTTAAGGGCAGAAAAGCCCATTTTACCTGTTTTTTTATTGTTAGTACTCACTTTTATCTGACCTTTCCTTATAATTATTTTTCCTCACCCGATATGAGCGAATGTCAAAACAGCCCGAAGAACTTCTTTTTCGGCTTTTTCAGCTCATTGAGGAGTTCCTCGTCGATATCGTCATCGTCGTTTTCGATGAGTTCCATAATGCTGCTGACCTTGTTCTTCAGCATATCGGCGGAAGCTGTGACCTTTTCGGCAGCCTCTTTTTTCTCGCCTTCTTCCTTAGCCCTTGCCATACAACATATCACCCTTTCAATATTTGATGACAGACTGCCGCAAACTACGAAAAACGAAACCGCATCAATCAAGGACACCTGCCCCTGATCGGCCGTTCACTGTACAGCGAAAGCCTGATACGATCCTCACTCCGGAACGCGGACAACATCTGTTTACGTTTCTTTCCATGTCTGCCGCGGGGAAGAAAACAACATATATCCGCACCTGATATGAAGACAGCATCAGCTCCGCCGTTTCATTTTACGGCTGCCTGATGATTTGACAGACCCTTGCCGGCGGCAAAAAGCGTTCCCGTCAACGGTCTATCTGCATTATACATCATTTTGCACATTTTGTCAAGTATCACTATTTATTTTTATACCATTCAAATGTTTTTTGTGTATATGCACAATATAGATGTAAAAAATCTGTAAATAAATCATCATCTCCTTGTCCGTATATTCTTCAACGAAAAACATTTTCCCCGCAGCCAACGCAGACTGCGGGGATATGTTATATTGCGATTCAGTATCTGAACCCGCCGTCCCGGATCTGTCTTTCCGGGCTCAGACAGATAGCACCGTTCATTCGGTTATCAGAAGCAGCAGTCTGTATTTAAGGCTGCTCTTCTTCACAAGCCCGCGAAGAGCACTGTGTATGTCCTCTGCAGATCTCACGTCCTTCTCCGTTATCTCCCTGTCGGAATACAGAGCGCTCTCATAGACACGGATAAAGCCGATATTCTCCTTTATATCCGGTCTGTCCGACGCTGTGATCCTGTCGATGAGCTCCGATAACGTCTCACCCTTTTCCGGCCGGAAGCCGAGATGACCGAGCAGACGGAAATTCTGCTGCGTGAGGAATACAAATCTGTCACGACAGTTCATCTCCGAATACTTCTTCCGGGATACAGAGCGGCTTATAACGAAGACCACAAGGAGAAATACAAGCACCGCCGCAGAGGGGATCACAAAGATCAGCGGGTCGAGCGTTACCGCTTCCTGTACGGTCAGATCGTCCTCACCTTCCGTTTCGTCCTGACCGTTCTCCGTATCATCGTCTTCATACATAAAGGCATCCCTGGCTCCCCAGCCCTTCGGGACGGAATAGCCGGGTGTAGGTTCAAAAGCTACCCAGCCCGCATTGTCAAAATATACCTCCGGCCACGCGTGGGCATCGCTCTGCTTTACGATGATATCGCCGCTTATATCACGCCTTACATTGTAGCCCTGCACATAACGGCACGGCACACCGAGCTCGTTCGCCATGAGCGCGAATGCGGTTGCGAAGTGCATACAGTAGCCTTTCTTTGAGTCAAGCAGGAAATAGTCGAGAAAGCTTCCCGCGTCGGATACCGAGTCGGGGAGAGCCCCGCAGTTCGTGGAATACTCAAGTCCTTTCAGGTATGTCTCAAGCTTCTTCATGGTCTCATATCTGCCCGACGAACTGTTCTTTATGCCCTCAAGTATCTCCGCGACTTCCTCCGATACGCCGAAGGAATGGCAGTACTTCCCGTAAACGTCCCCGCGGTAGTTCAGATAATCCCCGAACGTATAGCCGGGCTTGTCGTAAACGCTTTCCGCTTTGGCGGCGCTGTCCCATTCTGCTTCGCTTATCTCCTCCGCATTGTCCAGAAGCTCCGCCGCGTCCGGGCTTCCGTAGTTGAACACATAGCATGATACCGTGTAGCTGTCGTTATATCCGAATTTATGCTCCGATACTATGCTGCCGTTTTTTTCGCTTATACCCGTTTTGTTGTCGTTTTTCTCTATCGTAGCTTCAAGCCTTATCTTTGCGGGAGAAAAAACGTATTTCGTGTTGTAAAGGTATGATACGCAATACATATCCGTTTTCTGGAGATAGTCGGATTGAGAAGAAGGGTCGTATTTCCTGACAGCGCAGGATGTCTCCAGTGTATCTGTCATTCTCGTATTGCTTTCGCCCGCGGTATCAAAGACCCATTCACGGCCGGTGAAATCACCGCTGATACAGCCGACGAGCCGCATATCCTTTATCGTCGTATTGCCCGCCTCGATGCGCATGACCTCCTCGTCGCTGCCGCTGAGTGCCGCAAGGAACCCGCCGCTGTCGGAAAAGCCTACGCTCCCGTAGTCGTCGGAGGGGTGGGTAAAAAAGCCGTAGATCCTGTTTATACAGGCTGCTGTGCCGTTGATGATATCCTTTGCGAGCTGCCAGTCGTACGGCTCGTCCGGCGCGGGTATAAGCCACACCGTCAGACACAGCGCGAGTATCATCGGCGATATTCTCGTGATGTGATCTTTCATGTCACAGCAGCCGCTCTTCCTCCAGTACCTCTGTATCTCCCCGGCGAGCTGTACAAGGAGAATAAAGCATATCAGCGCGAATGCTTCCTTGCTTATATCCCATTCGAGCACCGCTCCGACCGCGCAGAATATCAGAAGCGCCGCAGCCGCAGCTCTCCCGACCCACACGTTCCTTCTCATGAGTATGCCCGCCGCAAGTGAGACCGCGGTAAGGCAGACGATGTGAAGCACCCAGAAGTATTCATTCAGAAAACGCTGGCGGTTCTCCTCACCGACGGCAATGCACAGACCGACCAGAAAGACCGCGACGATGCCGATGCCGCGGATCCGGTTTTTGCGCTTCATGTTGATAAGGATAACAACGACGAGCGACAGTATCATACAGACAGCATAGCCCGGTAAGCTTTCCTCCGGCATTCCGGTCTTTCCGCCGAACAGTATCATCGCAAGCACGGACACCGGCAGAACGGTAATAAGGTCGTACAGCGTACTCATTCTCCCAGCTCCTTCGCAAGCTCACTGTATGGTGAGATCATTATAATGTCACAGCTTTTGTGAACGGAAAGATCGGGTCTGTCATTATCGTTGTCGCCGATAAAGCAGACAATAACGCGCATATCGTTCCGTTCAAGCTCCCCGAGCAGCGCGTCGGTATGTATGTCCCATGACGACAGCACCAGAAACGCCATTGAGCCCTCAAATATGTCCTGCCGCCTCAGAGCCGCTTCATACAGGCGCTCGTGAGTATTCATACTGCTGAACGCGATCTCGGAGACGCTGTTGTAAAACTCCTCGAACTTATGAGTGTTCTCCGCAGTAAGGCGCACCATTTCCTGCGCAAGATGATACTCCGCGGCGCAGATATTGTTCCTGCTGAAATAGTATGATACCGCAAGCGCTACTTCGAGTATCTTGTTTTCCGCCGGGATGAACTCCGGCAGCGCAGTGCCGCTCCTGAACGTGTCCGTTATTATAGCTATCTCCTGATGATCGGAGCCGGTAAGGTTCCTCGTCATAAGGCTGCCTGTTCTCGCAGACTGGCTCCAGTTTATGAACCTGCGGTCATCGCCGGGAACATATTCTCGGCTTATGACATCGAGCTCCGACCTGCTGTGCTCCGACTCACGCACCGCGTCGGAAAGCTCGATATCCCCGAGCGTATCTATCTTTATGAGCTGCGGCTTCACAACGGCATGGATGCACTCTTTGTTCCTGTACCTTATCCTGAACAGCCGGAAAAAGTCCTGTATCTCGATAGCTCTTATACCGATCTCATATTCGCCCCGGTACCGGCAGATAAGCCTTGTTTCCATTTCTATCCTTGTTCCGGGCTTAAGCTCATATTCGGTCTCGTCGTCAAGGTCGGTGATAGTCGAAAATTCCGTAAAAAACCTTACCCGTATGCCGACGAACTGAAGCGGGCATTCGTTCACCAGTGCGAAACGATATCGCACCGGCTCGTTTACGGAAACGAATCTCTGCTCAAGATTCTGGTAGACGTGGAAAAGCATATATACGGCGAACAGGTAAAGACCCGAAACGACGGGAACAAGAGTCATCAGCGCGAAAAAGCCGTAGGCAACCGCCCCGCCCCTGAAGCTTATCCCTATGATCGACAGCAACCACAGGCACGACCATATAATTCTGTTTCTTCTCATACAAACCTCTGATATTACAGTATATCACGGGCAAACGCCGGCAGGATCCCACGCGCGCGGGACAGCACATAACGCTCCGGCACCGTCACAGCGGGAGCTTTGTATCCCGGATAAGCCTCTGTAAAACCTCGTCCTTGTTCTCCCTGGCGATCCTCGCCTCGGAGGTGAGGGTGAGCCTGTGTCCGAGGACGAACGGCGCGACAGCCTTTATATCGTCCGGCTTCACAAAGTCACGCCCGTCAATGAATGCCTTTGCCTGCGACGCTTTCACGAGGTCAAGCACGGCTCTCGGGCTCGCACCGAGCACGAACCGCTTTTCGTTTCTTGTCATATCCGCTATGTTCCGGGCATAGCGGATCACCTCGTCCTTGATCGTTACGCCCGCAACCTTCTTCTTTATGTCAACTACATCTTCGGAGGATATCACGCTCTATACGGTATCTATTGTCTTGCCGGCAAGCATATTCTTCGTCATACGGAGCTCTTCGGCTTCATCGGGGTATTCGACGGTGAGCTTCATCATGAATCTGTCTATCTGCGCTTCGGGGAGCGGGTATGTCCCCATGAACTCGACAGGGTTCTGCGTCGCTATTACCATGAACGGCTGCGGGAGCTTGTGCTTTACTCCGCTCACGGTTGTCTGACCCTCCGCCATGGCTTCAAGAAGGCTCGCCTGAGTTTTGGGAGAGGTACGGTTGATCTCGTCCGCAAGCACGATCTGGTGCATTATCGCGCCCTCGCGGTACTCAAACTCGCCGGTCTTCATATTGAATATCTCAGTCCCCATTACGTCGGTAGGAAGCGTATCCGGGGTGAACTGGATACGTCCGAAGTCGCACTTTACCGATCTTGCGACGGTGGACGCAAGTGTGGTCTTACCTACCCCGGGAATGCCTTCCAACAATATATGCCCTCCGGAAAACAGGCAGATAAGGAGGTTCTCTATGGTTTCTTCTTTTCCGACGAAGTATTCGCTTATGTGTTTTTTCAGCTTGTTTATCATTGACAGTTCTCCTTCCGGGTCGGTCTGCGATATACGGACAGTTCCGTCACCCGCGCCGACAGCCGATACTTATTTGTCTTACAGAAAGCATTATACCACAAATCGTTCCTGTTTGCAACAGTCAGATAAGAACAGTTCCGGCGGGTGCTTTGGACATTGTACACAACGAAGCAAAGACGATCAAGCGGAGATTTGCTTTATCTTACAAAGATATATGTGACCCGTTGACAACGCAAAACAATTGTGATATATTGAACATAGGTTCAATGAATTAACGTTCAACAAATAAAGGAGGTCCGGCATGACACGAAAGGAACAGAAGGAACTGCGGCAGAAGCAGATAATGTTCAAAGCGCTGGAGCTGTTCGTGACGAAAGGCTTTTCGGAGACAAAGATCTCCGATATCGCCGAGGCGCTCGGTATCAGCGTGGGGCTGCTGTTCCACTACTACGAGTCGAAGGAAAAGCTTTGTCTGGAGCTTGTCAGAATGGGCGTGGAAGGCACTAAAATGTCCGAACAGGCGACATTCGGCGACCCTCTGGAATACTTCGGGAAAACGCTTGAAGGTCTGCTTCACGCGGCATCGGAGCAGCCCTGGGTATGTCAGATGTTCGTGCTCATGGCGCAGGCACAGAGGGCGGGAATGCCGGAGGAGATACGCGCGCTCGCCCTTACCGTCGATCAGATACGGTTCTCGGCAGAGCTGATAAAGCAAGGGCAGGAAACGGGCTCCATACGGGACGGCGACCCTCTCGCGCTCTCGAACGCGTTCTGGTGCAGCGTACAGGGCATCATGGAATACCACGCGGCGGTGCCGGATATACCGCTTCCCGAAACGGAATGGATACTTGACATACTGAGAAAGGACTGAATGATATGAAAAAGAAGATAGTTATAATCGGCGGCGGCATAGGAGGACTTTCCGCGGGGATATACGCACTCAGAGCGGGTCACGACGCGGAGATATACGAGAAGAACCATATCGCGGGCGGCGAATGTATGGGCTGGAACAGAAACGGCTGTCACATCGACAACTGCATACACTGGCTCACCGGCACCGACAGCAGCACCTCTCTCTGGCAGGTATGGAACACCCTCGGCGCTATCGACAATGACACCGTTTACGCAAAGACGGAGAAGTTCTATTCAAGCAGGCTTGACGGCAAGGAAGCGACCCTCTGGAAAGACCTCGACAGAACGGAAAAGGAGCTTATCGCCCTTTCTCACGAGGACGAGTCGGAGATCAGAAAGCTCATTCAGCACGTCAGGTACGCGGAGAGCTGCACCATACCGGTCGATAAGCCCATGGACATGATGACGGTCGGCGACTACATAAAAATGGGAAAAAGCATGGCGAATATGCCGAAGGTCATGAAGGAGTACGGCAAGATCGACCTTACCGCCCTCGGCGCGAGATTTCACTCTCCGCTGCTCAGAAAAATGATGACCGACTACCTTCCGCCGGACTACACCGCCTACTCCTTCCTCGTGTCCTATGCAACTATCACAAGCGGCAACGGCGAGATCCCGATAGGCGGCTCGCTCGCTATGACCAACCGGATCATCAGGCGGTTCACGGACATGGGAGGAAAGCTTCACACGAACTCGCCGGTAAAGAGCATCATCATTGAGAACGGCACCGCAAAGGGGATAGAGCTTGAAAACGGAGAAAAAGTGAACGCAGACGAAGTGATCTCCGCGGTGGATACAAGCTTTCTGTTCGGCAGGCTACTTGACCGGTCGTACACCCCGAAGGACTGGGCGTCGGCTTACGGAAGCAGCAGGAGCTATCCCGTGATAAGCGGCTTCCAGCTCGCGTTCGTCACCGACGACAGCTTCTCCGGCGAAGATACGATCTTCTTCGGCTGCGACCCGATAAAGATCGGAAGCCGCAGCTTTGACAGAGTATATGTGAAGAACTACGGCTACGACAAGAGCTTCGCGCCTGAGGGCAAGACCGTGATACAGACGAACATTTCTCAGTCCGACGAGGACTTTCTCTACTGGAAGAGCCTGTCGAAGGACGAATACAAGGCGAAGAAGAAAGAGCTTGCCGACGCGGTCACAGCGCGGGTAATAAAGGAGTTCCCGGAGCTTGAAGGCAAACTTACCCTGCTCGACTGCTGGACTCCGCTCACCTACGAGCGTTACTGCAACGCTTATCACGGCGGGTATATGGCGTTCGTCACAAAGCCCGGTGTGAAGGCGATCAAATGCAAGGGAACGGTAAGGGGGATTAAGAACCTCTACATCGCCGGACAGTGGATCATGAGCCCGGGCGGACTTCCCGTGGCGGCGGCTTCCGGCAAGTTCGCGGTACAGCGCATTCTGAAGAAGGAAAAGCGTTCCGTCGTAATATGATCTTAGTGGAAGGCTTTGGACAAAACGCAGATATTTATGCCTGATATCCGCATCGGCATAACAGTAAACGGAGCACCATACTTATGCATAAAACAGGAAAACATCGAATAATAAAAGCCGCTGTAATTACGACGGCGGCGCTCATACTTCTTGAACTGATACTAAGTATCGTTCTTGTGTTCTTCGCGATAGGAAGCTTTGACGGCATGGAGAATATAGTCGACGCACCGAGAGTTTACACCGATGAGGCAAGAGCTGTCGTTGAACGCAACATCTCCGAAATAACCGCAAAAACCGATCTCTGGTACGCACAGTCAGAAGTGACCGAGGTGAGCGTAACAGCCGATGACGGGGCAGTTATGTATGCGGATATGATAACAGCGGAGAACAGCCACAGGTGGGCGATACTTCTTCACGGCTATAAGCGCACAAGAGAGCGGGTGCGCAATTACGCCGGATACTACGCGCAACAGGGCTTCAATACCTTGCTCCCCGATCTGCGGGGACACGGGAAAAGCGAGGGCGCATTCATCGGAATGGGCTGGCTCGACAGGAAGGATATCATTAAGTGGACAGAGTTCATAGTTTCGCGCGATCCGGAAGCCGAGATCGTACTGCACGGCGTTTCCATGGGCGGTGCCGCGGCTATGATGACTTCCGGCGAGAAGCTCTCTGCAAACGTCAAAGCCGTTATATCCGACTGCGGCTACACTTCGGTATGGGAGCAGTTCGCAAACGTGACGAAAAGCTATACGGGACTTCCGGAGTTTCCGCTTATGTACACCGCAAGCTTTTTCGCAAAGCTTTTCGCGGGGTATTCCTATGAAGAGGCTTCCTCTCTCGAACAGGTCAGAAGATCCGCTCTGCCGATACTGTTCATTCACGGAAAAGGAGATACTTTCGTTTACCCGGAAATGGCGGAGCGGCTTTATGAGGCTCACCCGAACGGCGAGCTTCTGCTTGTTGACGAGGCCGCGCACGGTCAGGCGATGTACTATTCGCCGGATGAGTATTTCACGGCTGTGTTCGGCTTCATCGACAGGTATACGGTATCGCCGTAACGGGATATACCGTGAATGTGTATCATTACAGCGTGTGAAACGCAGTGTTCAGGTGACCGTCCACAGTCACCATTCCGACTATATTCTTTCCGTACGATACCACCGGAGGCACGAATACCAGGTCGGTAAGCTCATACTTTCCGTATGTCGTGGGAATGTCAAGGCGAGTTAAGTTCGTGATACTGAGGTCTTTGGTGTTCTCGCCGTACCCGAGCAGCCTTGCGAGCTTCGCCGTTGTCCTGCTGTGGAAATACCCGGCAAACTCAAGATTCACCGCGTCAACGAGAGTCGGGTCAAATTCGCTCATAAAGCGCAGGACGAGATACCTGCTGCTGTTGTCCCGAAGCTTACTTTTCATCATGCCGTCGATGACAGCGGCGTTCCCGGCAAGCGTTTTCCCCGCGTCATAGCGGTACTTCACCGATATCCCGGTTGCCTGGTTACTCATCGTCCTGTTGCCGTCAAGCCGTCCGTCAACGGCAAGTCCCACGTCCTGCACACTATGTGACCCGCATATCATCTCCGCGATAGTGTAGGACGTGAACCCTATCCCGTTCGCCTTGCATTCGCTAAGCTTTTCGTTCAGAGCATCGCTTCCGGTGACCTCATTTCTGACGACAGAGCGGTGCGTCTCCCAGAATTTCTCATAAGCGGCATTCATGTCCTCAAAGCCGAAAACTCTGCGCTCCTTCCGCCACCTTCTGTTGTAAGTCTTCACGATCAGTGACGCAAGAAAAGACATCTTCACATCCTGCGGGAGCGTCTCTCGCGTCAGGAAGACCGCCTTCCGGTATTCCGGCTTTTCGCCGTTCAGCGCTTTCAGGAACGCCTCAATGAAGTAGCAGAGCGATTTCCCGTCACCGCCGAGGTGATGCATTAGAAAGCATATCTTCATTCCTTCCGGCTCGGCAAGCGAAACGAAGCATCGCAGGAATTCCCCGTCCTCAAGCCTGAAACGAAGCCGCTCCTGCTCTTTTATCAGCTCCGCCAGCTCGAACTTTCCGAAGGTGATACTGTTCGCGCTCCCGTCACAGCTGTCGTAGAATGCGTCGCCGTTCCCGTCGATCACGACCTTACAGTTCAGTATCTCGAACGCTCCGACAGCCTCCTTGAAAGCGGCGGCAAGCTCCTGTTCAGAGGCTTGCCCGTTCACGGTGATCTGCATCGAGATCATCATGTTCACGTCGAACAGGTCGCCGCGCTCTGTCTCTATCTTATACATAATCCTTTATCCCGTTCAGCCACATTTTCATTATCCACTTCTGCGGGAGCACCTTGCTCAGATAGTGCTCGTACTTCACGAAGAAGCTGCATACCGACATATCTTTGCCCTTTGCCGAGTCGCGCAGAGCCTGCACCGCGACACGGTTCGGAGAGACGAGTCCCGGGAACTTCACCGGCTTGCCGTTATACTCCTTTTGCAGCATTTCCGTGTCTATCCAGCCGGGACACACCGCGGTACAGGTGATGCCGGTGCCTTTCAGCTCCACATTCAGAGCACGCGAATACGACCGCACGAACACCTTGCTCGCGGCATAGAGGTTTATGTACGGGACGGGCTGGAACGACGACGCGGAGGAAATGTTCAGTATGCGAGCGCCCGCCGACATGAACGGGATAGCATATCCGCACAGCAGACACACCGCCTTGCAGTTTATGTCAATCGTACTCGTTATCTCGTCGGCGGTGAAATCGCTGTACTTCCCCATTTTTCCCGTGCCCGCGTTGTTTATCAGAACTCTGATATCCGGACGCTCACTTTCTATCAGAGCGTGAAGCGCCGCTAAGTCTTCTGCACTGCCAAGGTCGCATCTCACGGGACGCACCCGGTCGCCGAGCTTTTCTTTCAGGCCGCTAAGCTTTTCCATGTTCCGAGCGACTGCCCATACCGCGTCATAGTCCTCTTTCAGCAGCTCACTTACAAATTCCCGGCCGAGACCGCCGGTAGCACCGGTCACTATTGCAATTCCGGACATTCGATGTTTTCCTCCTTTATAACACATACAACAAATCCATCACTGGCCGGCAGACACTTCTTATTCTTCGGCGCAGACACGCCGTGATCCCGGATGCTTCGTTTACGTTCACTCCGTCGCTTTCTTTACCCCCTCGGCTATGAGGTGACAGCCAACCATGAGGAGTATCATGATCGTCGCGGCGGGGATAAGCTTGTAGGGGTGGAGCATCGCGTTTGTGAAGCCGTCCGACAGAAGCGTGCCGAGAGAACAGGTGCCGGCGGGCATTCCGAGCCCCACAAAGCTCAAGAACGCTTCAAGGAATACCGCAGCGGGTATGCTCAGCATTATCTGGGTCACAAGCTTGCCGACGATGTTGGGAACAATGTCGCGGAAGATGATGTGGAAGTGTCCCGCGCCCATGGTCCTCGATGCCTGGACATATTCGAGCTGCTTTACTTTAAGCACCTCAGAGCGCGCAATAAGGCTCATCTCAAACCAGCCGGAAAGCATTAGTGCGAATATGATCGACCCCATTCCCGGTTCAAGTACGATCATCATCAGAGTGACAACTACAAGCGTGGGTATGCTTCCGATGACATCGACTATCCTCTGCATTATGATATCCGTGATCCCGCCGAAATAACCGGAGATTATACCGTAGTTCATTCCGATGATAAGATCCGTCGCTGTTGCGACAAGCGCGATTATAAGCGAGATACGAAGTCCCATAAAGCACCTCGCAAACAGGTCGCGGCCGAGATTGTCCGTTCCGAAAAGATAATATGTGTCTGTTATGCCAAGCTCTTCGTACTTGTTCACGGAGACGTTTCCGCTCGACATGGGGACAGACTCTGAGCCGTCGGCTATGCCCACAGAAGAAAGCACCGGTATGCGCGGAGGCAAATTCGCCCGGGCAAGCTCCTGCTCATCATAGCTGTGTCCGGAGATATAAGGACCTACTATGCTCATTATCACAAGCAGAGCTATTATTATCACGCCGAGAACGCTCGACTTATTCGCAAAAAAGCGTCTGAGAGCTTCATGCTTCACGCCGCCTATGGATTCCTTTACCGCGCTCCGGGTAAGCTCGGGCGGGGCAAGTACGAAATCTTCCTTCTGGGGTATATATGCGGTTTCGGTATTCATTCTTCGTTTACCTCCGTTTCACGTTACTTCTGACCGCCGAGACGAACACGGGGGTCGATCACGCAGTACAGTATATCAAGTATCAGCATTACCACGATATACAGCGCGGAGTAGATAAAGCTCAGAGCGATGACGACGCTGTAATCATTGACGTTTATCGCGTTTGTGAGAAGTCCGCCAACGCCCGGAACGGAGAACATCTGCTCTATGACGAGCGAACCGGTAAGAAGTCCCACAAGCAGGCTCGCCACAACGGTTATTACCGGCATGAGCGAGTTTTTCAGGACATACTTCATTATTACCGTACCGTTGGAAAGCCCCTGACACTTTGCGAAAAGAACGTAATCGGATTTCATCACTTCGCTCGCCTCCGCTTTCGCGAAACGTGCTATCACCGCCATAACGCCGAAGCTCATCGCCGCCACCGGCATTATCGTCGAGACCGTCGGCGAACGGAAATCATACAGGAGCGGCAGCACATCGACCTTGTATCCCAGAAAGTAGGAGAAGCACATTGCGAACAGATATGAGGGGACTGCGATGCCGAGCAGGGTCAGCAGATTGTAGATGAAGCTCAGCACCTTGTTCCTGAAAAACGCGGTGAGAAAGCCGAGTACAAGTCCGAAGAATGTTCCCGTGACCATACTCGCGAGACCTATCTTCACCGTGACAGGGAATCTGTTGACGAGAAGATCGGTTATCGGTGTATTCGCAGAGAGCGAATAGCTTACTCCGAGGTCGCCGTGCAGAACGTTCCCTATGTATCTGAAAAACTGAACGATTATGGGCTGGTCAAGTCCGTATTTTTCCTTTAGCTGGGCTATCTGTTCGGGGCTCAGCTTTTCATCGTTGAAGGGTGAGCCGGGCATGAACTGCAGCAGCAGAAACAGCACCAGCAGTATCACGAGCAGCGTGACTACGGAGATAATAAGTCGTTTTCCGAGATATTTCAGCATTTATACCGCCTCCTTTTCAAGGTCTGTCACGATAAGCCCGACCCCGGTGGGTGTGAGTCGGAAGCCCTTGACACTATCCCGCACAAGATAAGCTTCTCCCGTGGTATAGAGCGGCACCGCCGCGGTGTTCTCCATCAGCACGCTTTCGGCATCGTGCATGAGCGAATTGCGGCGCTCTGCATCATTTGCGGTCTCTTCGCTCTGACAGGTTTCGTAGATCTCGTCATATACGGGATCGTTGAACACACATTTATGAGCACTGGAAACGAACTGGGAAAGGAATGCCGTGGGGTCACAGTAGTCGGCGACCCAGCCTACAATGATAAGATCGTATTCTCCTGCTTCATGCATCCGGGAACGTTCCTTCAATGTCACCGGTTTAAGATCGATCTCAAGACCCGGAAGCGTCCGTTTCATGTGAGCGGTTATAGCCTCGGCGACAGGAGCGGAGGACGCATTATACACAAGATTCAGCGTAACAGAGGATATGCCGAGATCGCTGAGTCCCTGCTTCCAGAGCTTTCCTGCCGCATCGGGATCGTAAACCGCGTATTCGTCGTACCTTGACGTATCACCGGCGAAATCCGAGCCGTCTGTCTCTCTGTAAAACCCGGGAGGTACTATCCGCGTCAGAGGGGCATTTCCGGCCTTAAGCAGGTTTTCTGTCAGGTCGGCACGGTCTATGCTTTTACACAGAGCCATACGGATATTTTTATTGGCGAGTGCGGAGTTGGTCCTGTGATTTATGTCCATATATGTTATACTGGCGGAAGGATAAATCTTAAGCTCCGGGTCGCCCACGGCAAGCTCTGCGATCTCTCCCTGGACCGCCATAACGTCTACCACCTCAGACTCATAACACATAAGTGACTGCTGATTGTTGGAGACGACCTGCAATGTGACACCGTCGGTCTTTATTTTGTCCGCGTCGAAATAGTACGGGTTTTTACTGAAATGCACCTGCATCGCGAGGGGCTCGTACCGGTCTATGATATACGGACCGCAGGAAAGGATCGTTTTCTCGCTGTTTGCATAGTCGCTCCCGACAGAGCTGCAGAAATCCTCGCAGCAGGGAGAGAAGTTATTCATAGTGATAAGTGCCAGGAAATAAGGGCACGGGTCCTCAAGCTCATAAACGACCGTGCGGCTGTCGGGGGAGCTTACTCCGAGCTCGTTCAGAGGCTTTTCGCCGAGGGATATCTCATCGGCGTTCTTTAAGGCGCAGCAGTCGGTTATCAGATAAATGCTGTTGCTTCCGACATCCGGATCGGCAAGACGGCGCGCCCCGAAGACAAAGTCCTCCGCAAGTATCGGTCTTCCGTTGCTCCACCTGAGCCCTTCCTTAAGATGAAAGGTATATACGCGTCCGTCCTGTGAAACTTCATAGCTCTCGGCAAGTCCGGGAACAAGCTCGTTATCGGAATTGTAAGTATACAGGGTGGTCATAAAGAATGAGATCACCTCTGCCGAACCCGTATCATACGCGAGCTGAGGATCTATCGTGATCGGCGGTGAGCCTATCGCTATATTGATCTCCTTTTCTTCCCCGGTGACCTCGGAACAGCTTCCGAGGAATACCGCAGTCAGAATAAGCGACAGAAGTGCGCTTATTGTTTTTTTCATTATTCTTCTTTCCATTTTGCAAACTCCTCATCGGTGCAGCATACTCTGTGGGTGGCAGTTACATCGTGCCACGAACCGAGAGCGTAATCTATGCCGGCTTCACTCATATCATATAACGCGCCTTGGTCGGAAGGTATCACCGGATTCATGCGCGGTACAGCCGCAAGAAGGCTTCGGGTATACGGGTGGAGCGGCGTCTCGAATATCTCGTCCGGCGTACCGGTCTCAAGCAGATATCCGAGATGCAGCACGCCGATACGGTCGGACAGAAATCTCACCATATTCAGGTCGTGCGATATGAACAGAAAGGACGTTCCCGTTTCCGCCTTGATAGCTTTGAGCATATTTACGATCTGAGCCTGTACGGACGCGTCGAGGGCGGCTATACATTCGTCCGCGATAATAAGCTTGGGGTTCACCGCGAGCGCTCTCGCTATACCGATCCTCTGACGCTGGCCTCCGGAAAAATCCTTCGGATAGCGGCTTCTGTATTCAACGGGGATCCCGACTTTTTCAAGCATACTGTCCACGATCTTATCCTGCTCGGCGCGGCTTTTCCCGATCTGCTGTATCACAAGAGCTTCACGGATAAGCTCGCCTGCCTGTTTTTTCGGATTGAGCGAGGACATCGGATCCTGGAATATCATCTGTATGCCCTTTGTTTTTTCAACGAACTCTTTCCGGCTCTTTATTCCGGTAAGTTCGTTCCCCTCGAAAACGATACTTCCGCTCGTCGGCTTGTTCAGCCCTATGATGCACTTTCCTATGGTGGATTTTCCGCTTCCGGACTCACCTACAAGTCCGAAGGTCTCTCCCTTGTTTATCCGGAAGCTTATATGCTCGGAAGCCTTTATTCTCTTCCCCCGGGTGTCGAAATACATACAAAGGTCGCTGACAGAGAGAAGGACCGGCTTTCCGGTCTTAACCGTCGTTTCTGACATAGTCTTTGCCCTCCTGTTTCATTCCCGCTATCCGTTTTTTCAGAGCTTCCGGCATTTCCACCTTCGGAGCCCGTTCATCAAGCAGCCATGTCGCCGCATAGTGCGTTTCCGACACGCGGAACATCGGGGGTTCCGCCTTGAAATCCACCGCGAGCGCATACGGGTTTCTCGGAGCGAAAGCGTCGCCCGTGATCTCCTTGGCAAGGTTGGGAGGTGTGCCCGGGATAGAATACAGCTCGTCATTTCCGTCGGATAATTCCGGCACGGCGGAAAGCAGCCCCCATGTATAGGGGTGCCTCGGGTCGTAGAAAATATCAAACACCGTACCGTATTCAATGATCTTGCCGGCATACATCACACCGACAAAGTCCGCCGTCTTCGCCACGACTCCGAGGTTATGGGTTATGAATATTACGGATATCCCTCTTGCTCTGCGTATATTTTCAAGCAGTTCAAGTATACGGTTCTGTATGGTCACGTCGAGCGCTGTCGTCGGCTCGTCACAGATTATGATCTCCGGGTCGCATGACAGGGCTATCGCAATAACGATACGCTGTCTCATACCGCCGGAAAGCTGATGCGGGTACTGGCTCATGGTCCTTCCGGGGTCGGTTATCCCCACCTCGTACAGCAGTTCAAGCGCTCTTGCATACGCTTCTTTTTTACTCACCTTAGTATGGCTGCGTATGGATGTGATGATCTGGGATCCGATATTCATAGTCGGGTTGAGCGAGGTCATGGGATCCTGAAACACCATTGATATTTTAGAACCGTTTATGTTCTTCTGTCGCCACGATCTCTTCATTCTGAGCAGATCGACCTCGGTATCTTTTCCGCGGTAGATCACTTCACCGGAGTTTATCACCGCGTTCTCGGGGAGTATCCCCATTATCGTCTTGGCGGAAATGCTTTTGCCGCAGCCCGACTCTCCCACAAGGGCGAGGACCTCGTTTTCCCGCAGGGAAAAATCCACGCCCCGTATGGCATGGATATCTCCGGTAGGCATTCTGAACGAGATATCAAGGTTTTTCACCTCGATCACGTTTCTGTTTTTATTGCTCATACAAAACCTCCTCATGTACCCGGTATTATACAGGCATAATTAATTTTATTAGTTTACAGTTTACAGTTTACAGGTTACAGGTATGGTGCGCGCGGCTTTAAATATAAATATATCGGCACAGTCGATGCAAAACTATTCACTGTTGACTGTATATCGATCAACTGTTAGCTGTAAACTGTAAACTAAAAGCAGCGATCTGTTTAAATTTCGGCAAAGACCGCATTCACGGCGCACCTTGCAAGTCGTGTCGTTCCCGCACCGCAGCGCTGTAAAAACAACGTTACGGAAACCTTTTCGGTCGGGTCGCACAGAAGGAATGTTCCCGTCCAGCCGTCCCAGCCGAAGGAACCTTCGCTTGCAAGAAGTCCCGCAAGATTCCGGTCTTCGAGTACCCTCATCAAATTGGCATAGCCGAAGCCGCGGACGGAATCCCAGTTGAGAGTCTTACGCTGCTCGGGCGACAAGCCGTTCTTACAAAGGAACCCGATCGTTTTCCTGCCGAGTATTCCGACCTTCCCGCAGGAGAGCTCCGCGCCGAGCTTCGCGTAATCGGCGGCGGTAGAAAACAGTCCGGCTCCCCCCGAAAGAAAGGCGGGGGTGCTGTCGCAGTCGTAAACGCTCAGATTCACATAGTCGGGCTTCTTCGGTGCTTCTCCCGCACACTCGTAAAGCACGGCAAGCCTGTCCCGCTTCTCCCGGGGCACAAAGAACGCCGTATCTTCCATTCCCAGCGGGTCGAAGACGTTTTCCTTCATGTACTCGTCGAGCCGCATATCCGCGGCTTTTTCTATTACCGCGCCGAGTATATCCGCCGACGCGCCGTACATCCATTCCTGACCGGCGGGGAACATCAGCGCGCACTTGCCGGCTTCTGCGGCAAATTCCTGAGTCGTCATGGAGTGACCGTCACGAATGCTCTTATCGAGATCTCCCCAAAGCTTCGACGACATCTCTCCGCCCTCCCGGCTGTCACCCGGATACGGTATCCCCGAGGTCATATTTAGAAGATCACGCAGCCTTATCGGCGGGCTTGCGAGCTTCTTTCCGTCCCTTATGTAATAAGGCTCCGCGAACTCGGGGATATACCAGGAAAGCTCGTCCGCGGTGTCTATCCTGCCGCGCTCGACAAGCTGCATAGCGCATACAGAGGTTATTATCTTTGTACAGGAAAATGCGCGGCATATCGTGTTCTCGTCGAACGCCCTGCCGCCCTCGATATCGCAGAGACCGGCTCCGTGAGCAAATACGGTCTCGCCGTCTTTCGCCACGACCAGTGCCGCTCCGTTCTCGGAATGAGTGATTATCGCGTCATCAACCGCTTTGGCTGCTTTCTCAAAATACATTTATCGTTACCTCCTGTTATACCGGACGCAAATACACGGAGTTTCCCGGCTTTCGCATAATATAGTTGCCTGCGGCGGGTCTGTTTCATCTCATATTCAGATGAACACAGATCAAAGGATCATCTGTTCAAGCTTTCTTGCTTTTTCATACGCCAGAGTCAGGAATCCACGGATACCCATGTCCATATAATCCCAATTCATCGGCTCAAGCGTTATCGCTCCCCTGTAACCGACAGCTTTTAATCTGCCTGCGAGCGTATTCCAGTCAATGTTCCCGTCAAAAGGCAGCCGGTGCTGGTTGCGTATCCCGCCGTTGTCATGCAGATGCAGAGCTTTGAGCCTGTTTCCGTACAATGCCGTAAGATCTGTTCCGGGTGAATAATTCGCGTTATGACAGCTGTCATAGCATACCCCGACATTGGTGAAGGGGAAATGCTCCATAACATAAGACAGATTTCTTATATTCCGCAGATTTTCAAACGCGACATTCACACCGTACCCGGAGGCTTTTCCGATAATCTCCCCAAGCCTCTCAACGCCTGTGTCATTTATCGGAAATTCATCATCGGGCAGATGTATCACTATTGTAGGTATCCGATATGTGCGGCAGTCTTCAACGCACTGCAAATAGTCGCGGAAGACGTTTTCGCCTTCTTCGCTCTTCGCAAACAGACTGTTCTGTTCATGAACGGGAGCGTGCATATTCTCTATTGAAAGCCCGGCATTTCGCGCAAGCTCAGCATCTTCCCTGTATCCCTCACCGCGTCCGAACCTTTCGCTCCACCACAGCATTACGCTGTCAAAGCCGGCTTCCTTTATCAGCCTGTATCTCTCCGTAAAGGGAACATCATATCCTGCTCCGTAACCAAAACAATCATAAATACCAATGCTCATCGCAGGTCCCTTTCAGAGGTACCGGATCCTCGTTCTTCTTTGATATCCCGGACCCTGTGCCGCATACTGCGTCTGATATCAGACATATCTCAGTATATCCGCAGGAGAATTTGCGATATAAGTCGCACCCGCTTCCTTTAATTCGCCGGGACTTCCGTATCCGAATAAAACACCTATGGAATCCAGCCCGTTTTCCGCCGCACCGATAATATCCTGCTTTCTGTCTCCAATCATTATGACCGAGCGTTTGTCGGCAATATCACAGCGCTCCAGTGCGTATCCGATAATATCCGCCTTTTTGCTCCGGCTGTCGTCCATTGTGGCGCCTGCAACAAAATCAAAGTGATCGTAAAGCTCAAAATGCCGCAGTATCTCAACGGAAAATACCTCCGGCTTTGATGTCGCGACTATGAGCTTTTTTCCTTTTTCTTTCAGCTGTCTGAGAACATCCGGGATGCCGTCATATACCTTGTTTTCAAACATTCCCTTTTCCCTGAAATATTCACGATAGTACCGGACAGCAAGTTCGCTTTGTTCGTCCGAAAAGCCATAAAAGCACTTAAACGACTCCTTAAGCGGAGGCCCTATAAACTTATACAGCTTCGTCCTATCGGTTTCATTTATGCCGAATTTCTCCAGAGAATACATGACAGAGTTGGTTATACCGACACCCGGGTCTGTCAGCGTGCCGTCCAGATCAAAAAGCAAATAGTTATACATATTATCCTCATTTAGTCCCGCCGGTGTTTACGGTCTCATAATGAATGTCAGTAATTCCGTATCTCAAGCTGTTTCCGGAGCTTCTCCACCGTCATACCGTCCGGCTTTCCGAGCGTTACCGTGACCGGCTCGTTCCCGTGAATATCGAACCAGTTGTCCGAGAACACGTAGTCGTGATCTTTCAGCGACAGGCACACGCTTTTGGCAAATCTGTCCGCAGTGAGTGTTATCGTGAAGATTTCGCCGTTATCCGCAATGTCGGCGTTTATTATTGCCGGTGAGAATGTAAACTCCTTCGGGCGCACGAACAGCGTTGTACCGCGGCTTATGACTTCACCGTCACGGATAAGCGCGTACTCGATGTACTTTGTGCGCTTGTCATTCACCGTCGTGAAATTACCCGACAGGTCGGGTGAAAGCGCGGGAGCCGCCGACAAAGCATACGATGTGATCTCAGCCGAAAACTCGCCGAGTATCTTCGCGCGGTTATTGCGGACTCTGCAAGTTACGCTAAGCTTCTCGTCGCTTAGCGTGTCGTTGGTGACGTACAGAACCGGGTGCTTCGGGTCGCTGTCGTCGCAGCTCAGAAGAATCGGCGCATAGAATCGCTTTGCCGCGTAGTGAAGGGCTTTCCAGCGCCCGTAACAGTCAATGCTTGACCATGAAATGACGGGGTTCGTGTCGTTTACCTGCCAGTACGCCGAGCCCATACAGCGCCCTCTCGCCCGTCTCATGTGCTCGACGTTCGAGCGTATGCAATCCGCCTGGACAAGCTGGGTGCAGTATATGAGCCGCTCGAAATCGTAGGGGTAGTTGCACATCTGCGCAAGGTAGAACATCAGCTTTTCGTTGCCGAGCAAGCACTTCTGGTGCGCCTGCATGACCGTTCCGCAGAGGTCAAGGTCGCTGTCCTCCGCGAATGTGCGCACTGTCTTTATGTCGGGTATGCTCTCGAAGCCGTACTCCGAGCAGAAGCGGTAGTAGTACTTCCGGAAATCCTCGATCGGCTTGAAGCTGTGCCACACGTCCCAGTAGTGCATATCCCCCGCCTTGTTGGAGGACGGGTCGATGAAGCCGCCGCCGGAGGACGGGGAAGAGGGGTGATAGAACTTCGCGCGGACGGGGTCGTATTCGGCAAGGAGCCGCGGTATGATGTCCTCGAACAGGGTAAGGTAGTCGCGCTTACATTCCTCATCCTCGGGAAGTCCCCAGCCTACCCACGCGCTCTCGATCTCGTTGTTACCGCACCATAAACCGAGGGAAGGGTGGTGCCGGAGTCTTATGATGTTATCGGCTATCTCGGCTTCGACGGTGGCTCTGAAACTGTCGGTAAGCCGGTACGCCGAGCACGCGAACATGAAGTCCTGCCACACGATAAGCCCGAGCTCGTCGCACTTGTCGCAGAACCAGTCGGGCGGGTATATCCCTCCGCCCCAGACGCGTATAAAGTTGAAGTTCGCCGACGCGCAGTCTTCAAGCAGCCGGTCGGTCTTTTCCTTTGTCATGCGGGTGACGATCTGATCCTCGGGAATGTAGTTCGCGCCCATTGCGAACACCTTCACGCCGTTGCACTTGAAGCAGAATTCCTCGCCCCACTCGTCCTTGTCCTTCGAGACGATAAGCGTGCGAAGTCCTATGCGTTTTGTGCAGGTGTCGAGCAGGAACCCGCTCTCGTCGCGCAGTTCGACAGTCACGGTGTAGAGCGGCTGTTCGCCAAGTCCGCGCACCCACCATAACCGCGGATCCGGAATATCGACAATGCCGCTGTCGGGAAGCTTGCCGCCGAATACGGTCTCGCCGTCGGGGCTTGTTATGATACATTCAAAATGTGTGTTTACATCATCGCGGCTGTCAACGCGAGCCTGTATTTTCAGCCTTGCGTTGTCAGCCGGCATTTCGTTCATCAGCTCGATGTACGGCTGCATTATTCTCGCCTTGCTGTATGCATAAAGCTCCACGTCCCGCCATATCCCCATGTCGGGCAGATTCGGTCCCCAGTCCCAACCGAACATACAGTGCGCCTTGCGGAGATGCGGATAGCCCTTCATGCACTCGCCGACGCCCCATACCGGACGCTTTTCGTTTTCAGCCTCAATGTAGTTGATCGGGGATTTTATACGCACTTCAAGCGTGTTGTGTTCACGCAGTTTTCCGGTCACATCAAGCTCCCACTCGCGGTGCATATTGTCGGTATCGGTTACCTTCCCGCCGTTCAGATACACCTCGGAAAGTGTGTCAATGCCGTGAAAAACAAGGATCTGCATATCCGCGGAAAGCACCTCGGGAGACGCGTCAAATTCCCGCGTGAATGTCACATCGTACCGGCAGAGATCGGTGGAGATGTACTCGTTCTCGCGGTAGTACGGGTCGGGCACAGCTTTGTTATCGAGCAGGACTTTGTACAGCGAACAGGGGACACTGCAGGTATATGTACTGCCGCCGTACGTCATGGTCCAGTTTTCGTTAAGATCAGTTTTCATAGATTTTCCTCGGCAGGTCGGTCTGATTTCGTATCTTTCACTATTATACCATATTACTTCATGAAAATCAAGACGGTCACAGACTAAATAAATCAGAATAAAGGCTGATATTCCCGGAGCGTCATTTGTTGACATATTACCTTAAATGTGCTAAAATGATCACAGACAGATGTCGATCGCAAAGAAAGGGTGCCCCGATAACGGTACCGGCAAAACACGGAGAAGGTCAGACCTGCGGAGAGAACGGGTACGGAGAACACAGATGAAGATAGAAAATAACATTCTGAGACATTGTCTGAAAAATGTGTATTTTATTACCGGTACAGCGTATGCCGGAAAATCGACTATGGTAAAAATGCTTGCCGAACGCTATGATATGATATTCTGCGGAGAAAACTATCACAGCGCAGTATCCGATGTTGTTGCGGCTCCCGATGTGCAGCCGGAAGCATTATGACTAATATGCAGACAGCGGTTTCTTCACGGTTGTCGGACAGGATAACGGAGAAGATACAAAAGAAGAAGTTTGTGATATGATAGCAAAGCATTTTGGACTGTTATAATGTAGATAATGACTTATAAACCGGCCGCTGTCGGCGTTGCAGCGGGGGACTCCTCAGGGTCGTGAGTTTATAGCGCACTTACAGAATGGAAACGCTGTTATGAAGATAACAACGCCCGAAGAAAACACCGATGACGCAGAGAAATGCGTTAATGAGCAGTGGAGCTTTATTATGAAAAGAAAACATTTACCATTGATCGTTCTGTTTTTGGCAAGCACAGTTTTATCAGGCTGTCAGGAGAACGACAGGCCTGCATCCGTATCAGGCAATAATTCCGATGTATTGACAACATTCTCGGGAAAGCCTGTTGTTACAACTGTTGTAACATCTTTCACGGAAACATCTGTTGGTTTTGATGCCGGAATTCCGGGAAAATCATTGGAAACCACCACAGATCTACCCGAACCGACCAATACCGCGGAAGTTCCGTCGGTTGATAATATCCGATTGAGTATAGATCATGACGGAACCGAAATTACTAAAGAAACAAAAAGCATAACACTGAAAGCAGAATACACAGGGAGTGACGAGTCCGCAGCATTTTTCACCGGAGCTGAATACAGAATAGAAAAGTTTACCGACGGTGCCTGGAGCATTGTTCCGTTCTCAGACGGAATGACCTGGATCGCACTGGCGTATGAAATAAGCTATCGCAGCAACGCCGTGATCGGGATCGGTCTTTCCGATGATAATTTTGCCGAACCTCTTACAGCCGGAAAATACCGTGTCGCTAAATCAATAAACGGTGTAGAATTTTATGCGGAATTTGAGATCGTTCAGGAACGCGTTCGTTTTTAGCGCAAGTCAAGGGGGATTTGTGCAAGATGACGGCTAAAGATGCAATTCAAGCGACGTGCAAGATTAAATCATCGGTTCCTTAGATATCAGAACTATTAAAAGCAGGACAATGACAGAAAAATGCCGACAGAAGTGTAACAGGAGTATTCGGCGGGAATTATCAAGGAATAACAGCAAAAACAGGCTTCCGTCGGGAGACCTGTTTTTGTTTATTCCGCGTTGTAGTTTTCGGGATGCTTCCGCTTTCCTCTTATACCGTCTCTTATCGGTGCCGGGAACACGACCGTAGCTGCGGAAATGCCAGCAAGACCGGTACCTATACCGGTTCCGGGCGCTGCGACGATATACCATAGCGGCTCCATTTTACTCAATTCCGTTCGTTCCGGTCATGTTCTCCTTTATGTTCCTGCCGTGATCTGTAAATGTCGCTTTGCGTAATCAAGCCTCATCAGTGCTTTCCCGTTCGGCAGAGGAACTGTTTCCTGCAAGGCTGACGAGTATCCGATCTTCTCCATAGTCCGGGTAAGCGACCTTTCATCAATCTGATGATGAACTTCATCAAGCCTGTCGAAAGCGTGAAGGTAAGGCGAGTCAGAGACCCAGTTCTCCGCGTCGGTGTTTATCTGTATCACGCAGGAAACATGATCGGGCGCTGTATGCGAAACGACCTTCTGAAACATGGGATATCCGATATACTCTATCAGCAGATCGGCAATAATTAGCTGAGCTTGCGGAAGCTTATTGTATTCCCTCGCCAGATCAAGGCACAGGCATTTCAACACGCCCGACAGATCGTTATACCGCTCCGAAACTGCTTTCAGGTAGCCCTCGTTGATATCCACGCCGTAAACCGTATGATACTTGTCCGCGTTGATATGCTCAAGCCCGTTTCCGCCCGCGACACCAAGTATCATAACCGTATCGGCTTCGTATGCGTCAAGCTGCTTCTTCATTATGGAATTCAGCGATTGAAGCTGTTTTACGGAATCGAGGCTCATGTGGTTTTCGTAATCGTCAAGGCTGATCTCTTCCCACGGATTGTTCATTTCGTCACCTTTCATCGCCTATGTATCATATCAGAGCCGTGCTGAAATAACGCTCTGCGCGGTCTGCGAGCACAGTTGCGATCGTCTTGTCTTTTCCGTATTTCTCCGCCATTTGTTTCGCCGCCCAGACGTTCGCACCGGAGGAAGTCCCGACCAGAAGTCCCTGTACTTTCGCGAGCTCGCGCGCCGTATTGATAGCGTCGTCATCCGACACTTCGATGATGTCAGTGATGATAGACGTGTCGAGAATGTCGGGAATAAAGCCGTCGCCGATGCCCTGTATCTGGTGCAGTCCCGGCTCGTCCCCGAGCAGTGCGGAAACGTGCAGAGGCTCAACAGCGACTATCTTGCAGTCCGGGTTCCTTTCGAGAAGATACTGTGCCACGCCCTGCAATGTTCCCCCGCTTCCCACACCGGAAACATATATGTCTATCTTCTTACCGAGCTGTTCGGTAAGCTCAACGGCTGTTGTGCGGTAGTGCATCTGCGGATTCGCGGGATTCTGGAACTGCTGAGGTACGAAGTAATCCGGCGAGCTTGACGCGATTTCCAGCGCCTTGTCCACGGAACCGCCGATGCTGAGCTTCGGGTCGGTAAGCACAAGCTCTGCTCCGAGCGCGCGGATGATCTTTTTACGTTCCTCGCTCATATTCTCGGGCATGACGATGATAACACGGTAGCCCTTGCGGACACCGCAAAGTGCGAGTCCGATACCGGTATTTCCCGAGGTCGGCTCAATTATCGTCATTCCGGGTTTTAGTCTCCCGTCCTTTTCCGCTTCCTCGATCATGTTCAGCGCGATACGGTCTTTAATGCTTCCGCCGGGATTCAGGAACTCCGCTTTCGCGTAGATCTGCAGTCCCGTTGTCTGCTCTAAGCTGAGCAGGGGCGTGTTTCCGATAAGATCGAGTATGTTTGTGTAATACATAGGTGTGGTTCCTTTCTTTGCTTATTTATGTAAGTTAATTGAGAAATATCAGGATAAGATCCTGCCTTATCATTAATGGGAACCTCTAAAAACCCATTTGAGAGAAAACGTGCCATCCGCGTCGAATACTTCGTCAAGTCTCCTCGTCTTCAGCACGGCTGCCACATTTTCTCTTTTCAAAGCGGTTTTTAGAGGCACCCTAATGTTAAATCTACCGCACGAACAGCATTATACATCACCGTTTTTGGGGAATGATAGCTTCGCGGCGTGAGATAATGTCCTTCGCTGTGATATGCGGGTTGTGGTAGCGCGTCCTGCTTTCGGGCAGCCCGAGCCGTCGGGTTATGATATTGTCGAGCTTTCTGTACGCTTCGGGCGTGCTGAACATTATCGCCTTCTTCGGGCAGTAAACCACGCAGGCGTTGCAGCCGATACAGTTATGGTTCCAGACCGGGTGTCTGTCCTCGACAGTAATGTTTCCGCAGGGGCAGAGCTTGCTGCAAAGTCCGCAGCCGACACAGCTTTTCGAGGTGTAGAAGCCCTTGTCATATTCATGCTGTACATTGAGAAACGGCATCATCATCTTATCGTAACGGCTTCTCGTGACAGCGGACATTTTCGGGTATTCGTTCATGCGGCGCTGCGCGATATTATCACCGATACGCCTTGCGAAGCGATCGGAACGCGGCACCATGAACTTCGGCGAAGGAAACGGCTCATAAGCCACACACTGGCTTGCGACACAGCGCAAAGGCCTTCCGTAATGCAGACGTGTGCCTTTTTTCCGCAGTATCGCGTCTATCGTCTCAAAGCACCTTCCGTGAACGCCGACGTAAGTAGCGACCATGAACACATAGGCGTCAGGGTTCACATCGAGCTGTTCGGCAAACTCCTTCATCGGCTCGGGAACATCCCATTCGTAAACGGGGCATACGAATCCAACCACATCGGCTTTTGCGGCAAGACTGCTGGTTACGCCTTTCCTGACTGAAACGATAACCGCTCCGCCGATACGCGTTGCGATTATTCTCGCAGCTCGTTTGCTGTTTCCCGTTCCGCTGAAACAATAAATAACATTTTTCATAGTTTATACCATTTACTGATCTTTACAGCTTATGTACTGTTTTAGAGGTTCCCTGATGTCTCCCTGCCTAACGGTGTAAGCGGTTATCCGTTCTCCCCGATCATTTCTTCCAGTATTTCGACAGCCGCCGATATTGCCTTGGGACAGACCGTTGAAAAAAGATCGTTCTTCCGTGCATGATCTGTGCCTTCCGGGGTAGCTAAATTGCATCTGAGTATATCCCTGCACAGGTATGAGCCCATTTTATCCCTGAAACGCTCTGTCATTTCAACAGTGACCTTGTTCGCGTGTTCGCGGCTTTCAAGGTCGTTCTCGTCGGTATGCCCGTACAACATTCCCAGAACCATGAGCGCACCCGTGCACGCGCCGCAGACTTCTCCCTTGCGCATCCCGCCGCCGAAACAGCCGGCTACCTTAAGAGCCTGTTCCTCCGTCAGTCCGCACTTATCGGCAAACGCCGCAAGCACCGACTGAGAGCAGTGAAATCTCCTTCCGAAATAGTCCAGAGCTTTTTCTTTGTTTGTCATTCTGATTACCTTCTTTCTTAAAATATAAATTCGATTTGTCCGTTATTCTGAAATATCTGATACTTTGTCTGCAAATTCCGCTTCTGTCATAACGTTTACAGGTCGCCATCGGCCTTTTTCAGATCCTCAAACCGAGTACATTTTTGATATTTTTGCCAGATTTTCACAAAAGCCTTTTCTGACCTCTGCCGGTTCGAGTATCTCAACTCCCTCACCATATTTCAGCGCCCAGAGATAGAACCTTTCATTGATCCCGACATAGGCTTTGACAAGGACGCTGTCCGGGTTATCGGTGTCATCTCTGAAGCTTCCAAACTCACCGAGCTGTTCGAGCATTTCATCAAGCAGATAACGTTTGACCCGCATTGTAACAAACTCAAAGTGCTCCGGAGCAAACATATCGACAACGAAGCCATTATACTTCTTGTCATCAGGGATCTTCTTCCGGCTCTTGCCGCCGCCGGCTATATCCTTCATGCGGTCAATACGGTAGGTGCGGAACTGCTCGGTTTCCTCGTTGAAGCAGCGAAGATAGAAATGCTCGTCGAAATAGACAACACGCACAGGGATCATTTCACGGCTCTTGCTGTAATAATTCATCTGCTTTTTCGTATCGAATTTCCCGTACTGGAAATTTATCTTTCTGCGTTCGGAGATGATCCGGTGAATTTTGTCGAGATTTTCGAGCAGGTCAAGTGACGGTGCAGCGGCACTGCCCAGCGATATGCGACTGATAAGATTGCGTATCTCCGCTTCGGTACACATTCCCTCAAACTTGTGTATCAGCTTTTTCTTCTGCTCTGCGGACAGAAATTTGTTAATGGAGATCGAATCCACCATAAAGCGTATCTCGTTGAATGTGAAGCCCTTGTCGATAAGGCTGTACAGCGCGGTGTTGTGCGGACCGTTTATTCTGCGTATATCGTTGCCCGCTGCACACAGCCTGTCAATATCCCGGCGTATAGTCAGCGGCGAAACATTTCTAAGATTAGAGTTTCTGGCAAGGTGATCCTGAATATCCCTGCATGATACACTATGTTCCTCGTCGGTGTTCCGACAAAGGTAGTCGTATATCTGAATAATGCGTTCGTGTTCCATAAATCCACCATTTTAAACATAAGCTTGCTGTGAGTTTTTGATGTATATAATTTAATATATTATAGTGACAGCCGGTGTGTTTGTCAAGCGTAAATAATTTGCTTGTTTATCCATCTACAACCCTCTTTCAGCTCATTACATCGAAGAATAAGAACAGGCTTCAGAAGCAGCCGTATCGCATGACTACCCTTAAAAAGAAGAAAGTTCCCCGCGGGGGTTGAAAGATAAATATATATATGTTATAATACATACAGACTCAGAGACGCCTTACGGAAGGCAATGCCGGGCGTATCACATCGGGAGGGCAGCAGTATATGAAAAAATTCTATAATGATTATCTTGATTCCGTAATAAAGCCGGAGAGAAGCCTGTTTGCAGGCATAGTATTTCTTGTCGTCGTGATAAGCGGCGTTTCCGGCTGGGTTTACGAATACATATTCTACTGGATAAACGGCGGCTTCGACAAATTCTACTGGCGCGGAGGGAACTTCCTTCCGTGGATAAATATTTATGCCTACGGCTCGCTGATGATATGGTTCCTGACCCTTAAGCTGAAAAGAAAACCGCTGCTTGTATTTATCATAAGCTCTGTGTCCACCGGTATTCTTGAATTCTTCGCCGGGCTCGGAGTATATCTTATCACCGGTCTTAAATACTGGAACTACGATACCGAGATACTCGGTTTCGGGAGCATATACGGGTTTGTGTGTCTGCGCAGCGTTCTGATGTTCGGGATATTAGGGCTGTTCCTCGTTTATGTCATACTGCCGGGAGTATATTACCTTGCGATGAAGCTTCCGAAGAAGGTTTTCCTTGTGACAGCCGTGATACTGTTTGCTGTTTTTCTCGGAGACGATATCTACAACCTCATTTTCGCAAATCTCTTCTCGCTTCCGGGCGCTCAGGATGTTTACAAGAGCATAGGCTTCAACTTTATGGACTATACGCGGTGACAAACGAAAAGCACTGTAAAAGAATAGCGCAGTGTATTTGTCAGGCGGATAATTACCCGCTGTCCCTTCACCGCATAACACCCGTTTTTTCAAGGAGCCGGACGAATAATGTACAACCATTGTCCGGGAGCAGGATCAAGCAAAATAAAATCCCGCAGAGCCGCTGTTCAAGCGACTTTGCGGGCCATCCAAGCGGTCGGACATACTTGAATTAATAAGAACACTATCAGCAGCCGGTTTAACATCTTCAAAATTTATTTCAGCGTTCTTCAAATCATCATAATATTCTTTGAGAGCTGCTCCGAACACCATTGTGCCCGCGCTTCGATAATTGCCTCAACAAACGAACTTTCACAGAAATTCTCCGGACAGCTTCGGCAATACAGCATATCCGGCATCCCTGATTTGCTATTTTGCAAGTATTATTCGGAACGGATTTTGCTTTTTACCATTTGATCGCGTACTCTGCATCGCTATTATACTACAAATTTTAAGATATTGCAAGCATTTTCATACAGGACTTTGATAGCGCTTTTCTTTGCAACGATAATAGTAATGATGTTTGGACTATTTAACATGTTTTATTCAAATTCATACACGGGATTATTGAGCAGATACGATATGTCTATGATACCCGTATACATATCAGCCTATCTTTTTTACCCTGAACCCCCGTTTATCGGTTATTTCAAGAGCAGGATTGACCGCAAGCAGCTCTTTCTTGTCCTCATCGCTCAAATTTGCAACAAGATATTCCAATGATGTAAGCTCTTTCAAAGGTTCAATGTCTATAGAAAGATACGGGGCATTGGTCACTGATGACAATCCCGAACTCAGATACAGCTCCTCCAGATTTTTTAGCGATCTGAGCTCGCTCAGGTCGGTGATCCCGGTATCATTGATATGAAGTACGGTCAGTGCTTGCAGACTTCCTACTCCGTTAAGGCTCGTAAGGTTTTTATTATTGTTGACATTAAGCTCCTTAAGATACACATGATCCTCAAGGGGGCTCAGATCTGTAATGTTACAATATGCCATATCCAGCTTTTCCAGCCCACGGACATTTTTTAACGGCGAAATATCAGTAAGCCGCGAATTGCTTGTAAGAGTAAGGTACTTCAGATCGGGAAGCGTTTTCACTGCCGAAATGTCGGTCAGATCTGTATTTGTCAGTCCCAAATCATAAAGATAATTGAGACCGGTAAGAGCCGCTATGCTTTTTATGGAACTTCCGGAGATATGTAACAATTCAAGCTCTCTTAACGAACCCAACGAAGAAAAGTCCTCGAGCCGGTCGCACTCCAATACGGAAAGTTTCGTCAACCCGGTACATTCTTTTATCGGCGAAATGTCTTCGAGCCTTGTCAGTCCTGACAAATGCAGGTCTTTAAGCTCAGACAGCTTTCCGATAGGGGATATATCGGTAAGCTTGCCGGAACCGGCCAATTCAAGCACCTCGATATTGGTCAGCTCCGAAAGTGCGCTTATATCCTTTAAACTGCTCATGCCCGAAAGCTTGAGAGATGTAAGCTCTGTAAGTCCGGACAATGCGTTTATGTCCTCAAGCTTTGAGCCATATGATATTCTGAGACTTTCAAGGTTTTTAAGCTTTGCAAGCGGTTTGATATTTGTGACATTTTTGATACTTATATCCAGATTTTGCAGATATCTGAATTTCCCGATAAGCTTGATATCATCATCCGTCAGATCATCGTATATGGACAGCTTTTCCGCGTCTGTACTGTATTCCTTTCCGGCTATCGTAACGGTTTCAAGGACGAACTCCGCGTTCTCATCTTCCGTTTCCTCCGGGTCTTCGGTCGCAACCGTTGTTTCGGGAGCCGTTTCAGTCGTTGTTTCGACCGTTGTTTCAACTGTTGTTTCGGGTTCAGCTTCGGTCGTTGTTTCGGCTGTCATTTCTGGAGCCGCCGTTTCGGACACGGTCGTATCTTCGGCTGCCGCAGCAGTTGTCGTCACCGCCGAGGTAGTAGTCGTGGGTGCCGTTGTTGCCGCGGTCTCAATCTTTTTATTATTGCCGCCGAGCAGTAAGACAGTCAACCCGACCGAAAGACCGACAAGTGCCGCTCCTGCTGCACAACCGATCACTATTTTCTTAACCTTGCCGTTTTTTTCCGGAGCATTCTGCAAAGCTACCGTGTTGGATACATCTTCGGGCTCCCTGTACGCGGGCGGCGGAAGAGTAACGCCTTTCGGTGGAAGCTTACCGAGAGACGGGTCTTTGTCTATCAGCAGGGCGGTGCCTTCGTCCGGATCGTGCACTTTGACCTGCATAGAAGCGTTGTTCTGAAGAGCGTCCGCAAGCTCACGTATATTCTGATACCTGTCCTTCGCGAGCACCTGCATACCCTTCATTATCGCATCGTTGATGTGAGCGGGAACATCGGCGTATGCAGACGGCGGTTCAAGGTCGTCCTGGATCGTTCTCTCGACGGATTCCTCCGGCACCATGCCCGTTATACAATAATACAGAGTCGCACAAAAAGCATATACATCGGTGAATGCGCCCTGCCTGCCCTTGCTGTTATACTGCTCGATCGGAGCATAGCTGCGCTTTACCAGCACCGAGAGCTCCTTGTTATCGCCGTATTCGCGCGCGGCTCCGAAATCGAACAGGGTCAGGGTGCCGTCGCTTCTGAGCATTATGTTTGAGGGGCTTATATCACGGTGTACTATCCCCTTCTCATGAACTTTCTCCAATGCGGACATGATAGGGAGAGCCTTTGCACAAAGCTCTGCCGCCGGCATTTTCCCGTTCTGCTTAACATAGTCCTTAAGCGTCACTCCGTCGAGATAATCCATAATTATGTATGCGGTGCCGCTCTCCTCGAAAAACTCATGGACGCCGACTATACCGTTTACTCCGCTGAACTGCGCGAGAGCACGGGCTTCGTTCAGAAATTTGCCCTTCCATTCGGAATAGAAGCCCTCATACTCCGCTTTGTTCAGGGTGATACCGTTGGTCGTTGACACATTGCGGCTCACATAACCGTACGGGAAGTATTCCTTGATCGCTACGTCACGCGCGAGTTTGTGATCGTATCCCCTATATGTGATTCCAAATCCGCCGGAACCGAGACATTCATTTATCGTGAACCGTCCGTTGTAAAGATTCGTCCCCGGCTGAAGCACCGTAAGATCCGGTCCTGTCATATTACTCATTAGAGCCTCCTATTATTATAGCCGCAGCCGTATTATTATCGCTTTTCGGGGTCATTCTCCCGTCAACGACTCTTCTCATGGAACGAAGCCACTCACCGGCATCGGACGATCCTTCAAGGCACTTTTGCATCTCAGTTTCAAGTATAAGCTCCCAGAATCCGTCCGAGCAAAGGAGAAACGCGTCCCCTTTCCTCACCTCTATCTCACGGAGCTCCGGTTCGTACTTATCGGGATTTCCGAGGACGCGGAGCAGCTTGTTCCTGTCCGCATGACCGCGTATCTCATCCGGTGTGATCTCTCCGACATTCACAGCCATTTGCGAAACGCTGTGGTCTGAGCTCTGATACACTATTTTCCCGCCGCGGAACTGATACACTCTGCTGTCTCCGACATGGGCTGCGACTGCGGTATCGTTATCTGCATAAAGGACCGCCGCCGTGGAGCACATATTTCCGCCGTTCTGCTTCGCAAGTATTTCCTTATTGGCTTTATACAGAGCCTCTCTGACTTTATCCGCAGTTACCTTGTCAACTCCTATAAGCTCGGACGAGATCACCTTTACCGCAAGCTCAGAAGCCTGTTTTCCGTTCTCATGACCGCCAAGCCCGTCAGCCACTATTGCGGTTATCGCCTTGCCGAATTCGTTGATGTATACACTGTCCTCATTTTCCTCTCTGCCGCCTGCGGACGTATAATAAGAAAGACTAACATTCATGTACTCAAACCTCTCTTTATTCTGACATTTAATATGTGTATGTTCGTCTCAGGGCAAGTGCCGTATCACCGTCATTATACCGTGAAATAGTCTCACTCTGTCCGGAAGCAGAAATGATGATACGCTGTCCGGCGCATTGGGAACATATTCACAATAGTATAATAATAACATATTATGCCGGATTTGTAAAGAAATATTTTTATTATTACCGATATCGGGATAAAAGTGTATCGGTGCTGTAAGGTGTTTGCGTTTCCGGGAAATTCTCTACTTTACGAAATAAACATACTCGCCGCCGAGACGCAGACGATAAAGCGAGTTTTTCGACGGCTCTGTCTTTTCTGTCTCGCCATAGACTAACAGACCGATATATTCCTCCAACGTCAGATCTTTGAATTTCCTGTATTCCTCCGACTCCTTCTGCTCTTTCATCTCTTCCATGAAGGAGTCATATAAATCCTTTATCCGCCCGACCGTTTCCGGGTCTGACATTATGATATCATAAGGGTCGGCAAACGTGAGCGAAGCGGACTTTCCGTACCCGATCGTGACCGTGCCGTCCAGAACATACCCGGCGTTCTCCGGCAGGAAGGACAGACCCGTTCTTGTCCATATCCCGTTCACAAATACCTCCGGCGAGCCTATGTCCGAGTAATTGAGCTTCACGCTCTCCTTCGTGTACTTGCTGTTTCTCACCCTTACCGTGAGCTTACCGTCCGCGTTCCTTACCGTGCATCTTCCGCCGAAGAACGTGAGTGCGCTGTTGCTCACCTTCTTTATCGTGAAGCTTCGGGACGCGGTCTTCTTACCGTATGACACCTTCACAGTGTATTTCCCCGCATCGAGCGTTCTGTCAAGCTCGGCGACGATACGCTTTCCGCCGCCCGAAAGCAGCAGGCTCTCGTCAACGGAAATGTCCGCGATCTTCTTGCCGTCCTTTGAAATGCAGGCGCTTGTTATGCGCACGGGTTCGGTGCCGGTGTTCTTGACGGCGAACGAAACATAGCCGGTGCCTTTCGGGACTGTCTTTTCGTCAGCGGTAACGGATATGGAAGCGGTCCGGCTTCCGATGTAAAACCCGCCGTAAACGGTCTTTCCGCCCACTTTCATAGCAATGCGGTATTCACCTGCGGTGCGCTGCTTTATGCCGGAAATATCGAAGCTGAGCTCTGTATCGTAATAAGGCTTTGCGGTCTTGTAGGGCAGAGTTTTGTCGTCCGTCACGCTCACCCATTTGCCGTTCTTATTGTACTCAATGTGGTATTTGCCACCCACATTAACGCTCTTCCCGGTATTGTTCCAGAAGAAGCAGTATACCGTCTTTTCGTTGTCGTAGATACGCTGCTCTGCGGGGAGGTAATAACGCTCGGAGTACATACGGTAATCATCGACGGTAACATTCGGTTTAAGCTTTCCGTCCTCGTCCTTCGACCAGTAAACATATCTGCCGTTATCGGTGTGCTGGAGCCGTATAGACTCCTCATGCCGACCCGCCATGAAGAACGAGAACCGGTCGCTTCTCGGCGTGAGGTCGTTCGACATACAGCGCACCTCGTACATAGCGCCGTCTGCGGTCTCGTCGGAGGCGGACTGCTTTATCGCGTAGTCGGCGTTACCGTCGCAGTTGTAGTCGTCGAACACGAGGCTGAACCTCTCGTGGTAGTTTTCCTTCTGCGCACCCTCGCCGTCCTTGTAATCTATCGGCGAGCTGTAGGTCGCGGTATATGTCTCGTCAAAGAAGCCGTTGTCGTATTCTGCGGTCTTTATCCCGCTTTTATCGGTTGTGACATAGCTTCTCGGATAGATCGCGACGTAGCCTGTTCTCCCGTCCGCCATGAATATCGGCGAGACTGCGGCGCTCGTCTGGCTGCTGAGTGTTCTGAGGTTCGCCTTGCTCAGGAGCTTTTCGACCTGCTTGGTGTCGCGGTAGAAATCGAACAGAGTGTCATACGAGGTATCGCTCGCGCGGATACCGGTGAGACCGTTTATGAGGTAGTTCCCGCCGCTTCCGTAATCCACAATGCGGCACACGCCGTTTTCCCACCTGCACCGGACAACGACAAGAGCGCCGCTGTAGTAGTTGTAGAATGTGTTGTAGCCGGAGCCCTTCGGCTCGGCGAAGACGCTGTCCTTGCTTATCCCCTTGACGTCGAAGCCTATCGTGCAGCAGAACTCCCGCCCGCCGCTTATCAGACCCTCGCCGCGCAGGATATCTCTCTCGGTGGGGAGCGTTTCGCCGTTGAAGCTGTACGAGCCGAGCTTGTATTCGCCGGTTTCGTATTTCAGCGTGTCGAGCCACGCGCCCACGAGAGTTGAAGCCGCGTTGAAGTATTCCTCCTCCGTTTTCGGCTCGCTGCACTCCACCGTGTATTTCAGCATACGGTCGGGAATTTCATCGCTTTTCGTTTCCGTTCCGATGATCTTTTTGCAGGCCTTGTCGAGAGCGCTGTTCATGGGGTAGGCGTTATTGTTTATCACGAAATAGTCGTAGAATTTTCCCTTTACGCAGGACACGACGAAGCCTCCGATGTCGCTGGTCCCGTTGATCGTGTAGTGATACTGATCGGTGGACGCGTCGGCGGGGAGGATTATCTTCCCGAGGGCAGCGGCGTTTACCTTGTTTACGAAGTCGCGTATGTCGCTTTCGGAGGCGGTGTATCCGTACAGCTTCACGCCGCTTCCGATGATCCTCGCATCAGCGGTGTATGAGGTCTGCACCGCGGACGATACCGACAC
>JAFZOA010000701.1 GCA_017550775.1 Ruminiclostridium sp.
CCTGCCGAGGGGACGGGGGGCGAGGAGCCCCCAGCGGGGTTTGGGGCAGAGCCCCAACAGGGTCAAGGGGCAGAGCCCCAACAAGGTGCAAGCTGTGCGCCGCTTCCCTCTGCGGCGGACATTATTGCCTCGGGGTCATCGAGGTGCATGAGAAACAGGCGGATATTTAGCCCCCGCACCTTTTCGAGCAGCTCTCCGACGTAGATATGCACGATATTCTCGAAGCGTGACACGTCAGAGTACAGGTACACGCCGTCGGTCAGGTACGGGAGGAACGGCTCGATCACCGCGGTATCGCCGGTGTACACCACGGTCTTCCCGTCAACGAGCAGCCGGTAGCCGAAGCACCGACCTTCCAGCTCGGGGGAGTGGCGGGTGGGTATCACATCGAGCAGCCACGGGCGGTTCGCCCCGGAGGCTGTCAGGAGAGTATAGGCGCCCGGAGCACAGCCTTCGAGCCGGCCGAGCAGAAACGCGAGATCGTCCTTCACCTCTTCCGACGGGGCGATGACGGTGACGTGACAGTGCAGGACGTAGTGCGCGTAGTGTATCAGAGTGGAAATGCCGCCGGTATGGTCGGCGTGGGTATGGGTGACTATGACCGTAAGCGCGGGAGCTTCAAACCCGGCAAGGGTGCCTGCGCCGATGTTATGTATCTTCACAAACGAGGACATGGGACAGTCGATCAGGACGAGCTCTCCTCCGCTCACGAAGAACGCGCTGTTGTTTTCGCCGGAGAATGCCGCCCCGCGCCCGAGGAACTTCAAACCTTCCGACATATCAGTATACCACCTTGTTCCTTCCGGTATTCTTCGCAGTATAGAGGTTTTCGTCCGCCTTGCTTATGTTCTCGCCGACGGAGATCGAGGGGTCGAGCTTTCTGCACCCGAAGCTCGCGGTGAACTCAATAACGTCATTCCCGAATGTACACGGGGAATTCATTACTTTCTCGCGGAGCTTTTCGGTCTTTTCGACGCACCGGTCAAGCTCTGTGTCCGGCATCATCATTATGAACTCCTCACCGCCCCAGCGATAGACACATTCCTCCGGCTCACACGCGCCCGCAAGAAGCGATGCCATGAGAGAGAGCACTGCGTCACCGGCGTTGTGTCCGTATGTATCGTTCACACGCTTGAACTTGTCTATGTCGCAGATAAACATACATACCGGACGACCCTGTTCAAGCACCTTGCTGTACTTCGCCGCGTAGTCGCTGTGAAAGCCCATTCTGTTCTTTAGCTTCGTGAGCTTATCGTGCAGCGACCGTTCAAGGAATGTCTCGGATTCGAGGGTTATGCCGCAGATGATCGCCGCGAGGGACAGACAGCGCACATCGCGCTTCGCATCGAACTCACCGTCAAGCTTGTTTATGACCTGAAGCGCGCCGATGTACTCGCCGTTCACGTCGGCGATCGGCATGACAAGTATAGATTTTGTGACATAGCCGGTCTTTTTGTCCACGTCGGAGTTGAAATAGGGGTTATTGTACGGATCGTTGGTGACGACCACACACTCGTCGTTCAGAGCTTTCCCGACGAGACCGGTGTTGTCGGGAATGACTATCCTGTC
>JAFZOA010000702.1 GCA_017550775.1 Ruminiclostridium sp.
CACGGCGCAGGCTGGCCATGCATCCTCTGGGGCGTTTTACACGGTATCGTCAGTAGTATTACAAGACTCGTTAAAAAACAGGATCAGATCCATATCAAACCTATTGGGCTTATCATTACTTTTATATTTGTAAACATTAGATGGGTATTCTTCAGGGCAGAAAGCATTCCCGTTGCATAGTAGGATATTTCTGCTTCCATGACGATCTTACAAGGCTCGTAATGGGTGATGTCGAGTACGCAAAGCTGATAGACAAGCTTTCAATGAAGGGCGTAAAGGACACTACCGACCAGATCGACAACTCCGACGAGCTTCTTGCCGATTCGCTTGAGACCCTTATGAAGTCGATCAAGATGAGCCAGTCCGAAGATGACCCGACCACTATGGGCGCGGCAATGCTGTCTCAGCTGCTTAACGGTACGCTGGATGATTTCTTCGGCTTTATCCCCGACAATACCGAGCTTACCGTGCGTTCAAACCTTAACGTAAAGCTCGGGAGCGTCCTCGCGTCCGTAAATGACGAGGCTGTACAGGGGATCATAGATTCTGTCAACAGCACTTCTTTCGTAAGCTCCGTAACGCACAGCGAGACCAACTCGGTCAAGTTCGGTATCGTTCCGAAGGGCGACGACGCCAAGAGCGGCTATGTACAGCTCTACACCAAGGACGGCAATGTTGCTGTGACTTTCCCCGGCATCTCCGACCAGCTTATCTACATCACCAAGGAGGACCTCAACGAGGCTATCCCGGGTATGGACGAGAAGAAGGAGATCGAGGTCCCCGAGATAGACGGGAAGGAAGCCCGCCGTATCTGCAAGGAGATAGCGAACGTATACTTCGACAGCTTCGGCGCTGCGGAGATAACCTATACCGACAATACCCCCTTCGAGAGCAAGATCACCTGTAACGCGGGCGATATCATTACCTCTGTGAAGGGCAACGACGTGAAGATACACTTCACCCCGGATCAGGTCAACGATATGGTCGGCAAAATGGGCGATGTGCTCAAGAACGACGCATATCTCTCCGGCTACATGACCAAGCTCCTTGAGATCTCTGATGAGGAATACAAGAAGCTGTTCGATCAGCCTGCCGACAGCAAGCCCATTGATCTCGATATCACCGTGGATCACATAGTTGACCTGCACAACAATATCCTCTATTCGGGCTATACCTTCAAGACAGATGAAGGCAAGGGAACATCGCACATAGACTTCGTCGATAACGATAATGTTCAGTTCCTGCGCGTTTCCATCGATACCGAAGGATACGGCGACGCTACAATTGACTTCGGAAACAAAAAGATAAGCGCCACCGACGGCTTCTCGGCTATAAGCGCTTACAACGGCGATCACGAGATCAAGTTTGAGTGCAGCTACACCGATTATGCGGTAAAGAAGTTCTTAGGCAAGGATGTTGTGACCGGTAATTTCGTTATAACACCTACCGATGCCGGCAAGCTTGTAGACGAGATCAAGGAGCTGGCGACGACCACATCGTCTGCTATCTCAGACTTCAATTCCGACGGCTACGACGTTACGGGTGATATGATGGTCTCCGATGACGGCTCCGGCAGCAACGGCCCCGACATGGACGCGATCTGGGACGAGATAAAGAAGGTCGCGCTCACAATGGAGAGCTCTGTTGAGGGCGACAGCAAGTACACCTCGACCTTTACTTTATCCATCGGCGAGATAGGCTCCTTCGGCACCACATCGATCATGGAGAAGGCCGACAAGACCCTGTCCATGCCCGATACCTCCAACGCTATCACGCTCAAGAACGGCGGCGAGAAGATCGAAACGCTCATGAACGACGCTGTAAACTGGCTCCCGGGCTTTGCCGGTGCGCTTGACGGCGGCGACGGATTGCTGTCGCAGATCGCCAAGTCGATCGCGGAGGGCGGCTCGCTGTTCCCCGGCAATGATCCGATAATCGACAACCCGATAATCGACAACCCGATCATAGACAACCCCGTTATCGACGACGACGAAGCGAGCGCGGCGATAAGAAAGCATTATCAGGCGTATGAGAAGGATACCTCCGAGTGGGCAGCCGAGGACGCGGCGTTCGATATCTACCTCGACTTCTCCGAACAGGTATTCGACGCGTTCAACGACGGCAAAGCGAACAGAGGTATCATAAAAGTATACTTCAAGGACGGGAAGATGCAGGTGCTTGACGACGGCGGCATCTCCGGACTTGATTACAACAGCGGCGAACTTGACGGCGTATATGCCGAGGCTTTCTATGACAAGAGCATAGACGACTACAACGTTCTCGGTGTTACCGTAGTGCTCACAGACGATCCGTCCGACATTCCCGACGACCTTCCCGGCGTTGACCACTATGTTGCGAAAATGTATCCGTGGGAGAACGACTACGATCACCAGCACATCGGCGACTTCGTTGTGGTAAGCTTCCCGTATCTCGAAACAGGCGATGTTGACATTGTTGGCCCCGGAAACAATAACGGCGGCGGTAATGTGACCGCGGACGAGAGCGCTTTCGACGGTGTATGGGAGATCACCGAGATGTTAGGCCTGACATTGCAGGAATGGGCTGACGACTACGACATGGACGTAAACGAGATAAATATCACCATGGTGGTCGAAAACGGAAATCTTACAATGATAAGCGCCGACGACGATGACAACTACACGACCGGACTTATATACGGCAGGGAGTATGAGGGTCATCCCGCAGCTTTACTTGCTGCCGATTATGAGGAAGGGTATGAGTACCTTGTAGTACTGCTCGACGATAACACAACAGAGTTAGTTACCCCTGAAGACGGTACCGTAATGTACAAGTTTGTCCGCAGCGACGGCTCGGATACGGGGAACATATCCGTAAACCCCGATGCACAGGATCACCCGCAGGATCTCCTCTATGACGTGGCGGGCGTATGGTATGGCGAGACCGAGAATGACGGTCCTATGGGCTTATCCATAAGCACAAACTACATCATGACGGAATATACGGAATACTACCTCGATAACAAGAGCTTTATCCTTATGAACCCCACCGAGAGCGGATATGATCTGTATGTTGAAAGCGGCGACACATACGTTCTGGTAGGTTCGATGACTTACGATCTTGAGAACGACACTCTGTTTGTTACGGATTCCGACACGAATGAGGAGGTCATGTTTGAACGTCAGCTCGCGGGAGAATATTTCGACTATTTCGGCGAGTGGACAATGTACTCCTACGAAGGCATGACAATGGAGGAGTACTGTGAGGCATACGGTGCGGAACCCGACGACTTCGCCATGAACTTCGACATCGGCCAGTACAGCGTATTCGTGACCGAAAGCAGCGGAGTTTATGTCTGCACACCCAAGAATCTCACGGATAACTCGGTTCAGATAGCTTTCGATTCTTCGTACTTCTTCGACTGCACATACGATCCGGAGACCGAGACGCTTACAAGCGTTCTCCGCTTCGACGACAGCGACGAGACCCAGACAGCGATCTTCAAGAGGGGATCACACTTTTTCACGTCCACCGACGTACACGGAATGGGCTGATAAAGCCCGTTCCCGCCGCGGGGACGGCAGGAGGTAAAAAATGCGGCTTACCGTAACAAACGAACAGATGAAAGCAGCCGAAGCTGCCGCCGATAAAAACGGTATCTCCTACATGAAGCTCATGCGGAATGCAGGAGAGGCGTGCTTCACGCGCATTTCAAAGATACTCGGCGGAGTGGCGGAAAAGGCGTTCGTGGTGCTTGCGGGACGCGGTAACAACGGCGGTGACGGCATAGTTATCGCGAACCTTCTCGCCGAGGAGCGCGCAAGCGTTATTCTCGTGTTCGTGCAGGATCTTCCGAAATCAGAGACCGCCCGTCAGTGCTATTCGACCTACGAGAAGACAGTCAAGAGCTGTATCTACATTCATCGTACCGATGCCGTGAAGCGCGCGATAAGCAGCTGCGATGCGATAATAGACTGTGTTTTCGGCACCGGATTTCACGGCGAGCTCGAAGAGAGCCTTGCCGATCTGTTCGGATATGTCGAGGAGAATTGCAGTGGAATAAAGATATCCGTCGATGTTCCAAGCGGCATTGACAGCAATACCGGCGATATCGCAAAGGGCGCTTTCAGACCCGATTTTACGATAGTGCTCGGCGCAATGAAGCGGGGGCTTTACTCCCACCCGGCTTATGAGAGCTGCGGAGGGGTCATGCTTGCCGACATCGGCATACCGGCGGTGTGCTATGAAAGCTGCGAGGCGGTGCTGTCGGACGAGGTGCTCCGGGAGTTTATCCCCGAGCGCAGACGAGTCTCACACAAGGGGACATACGGCAGGATGCTCAACATCAGCGGAAGCGCATTCTATACCGGCGCGGCGCTGCTCTCCACAAACGGCGCTCTGAGAATGGGAGTGGGGCTCTGCACGCTTGCTACCCCTACCCGCGTGATAAACGCGATCGCGACCGCTGTGCCGGAGACAACATACATACCGCTCGAACAGGACTTCGACGGCTTCATAAACGAAAAGTCGGTGGATATGGTGCTCATGGAGCTTGAACAGCATAAGTACGATGCCGTGCTTGCGGGCTGTGGGCTCGGGAACCGCAAAACCACCGCAGATCTGACAGAAATCGTCATACGGAACGCGGATTGTCCGGTAATCATTGATGCAGACGGTCTTAATTCCCTCGCGGGGAATATAAATGTACTGAAAGAAAGCAAAAAGGGCGTTATTGTTACCCCGCACCCCGCCGAGTTCTCACGCATGACCGGAAAGACTGTCGAGGCGATACAGCATGACCGTATCGGCGCGGCAAAGACGTTCTCGAAGGAATACGGCTGTGTCACGGTGCTCAAAGGCGTGAACACAGTCATCGCCGCCCCCGACGGTCAGACGTTCATCAATACTACCGGAAACGCCGGTCTCGCAAAGGGCGGAAGCGGCGACGTGCTCGCGG
>JAFZOA010000703.1 GCA_017550775.1 Ruminiclostridium sp.
ATATGTCGGGAGATGATAATTTGGAACTTTTAGTTCAATATATAACATACAATTTTATGACGCTGATGATATTGATAATACTGTCGGCGATGATGCTTGCGAACAGAAAGATAAATGTCCCCGCTTCGGGATATTTAAAGATCTCAGCCGTACTGCTTTTCCTTATAACGATAGGAGCTTTTGTGGGTGACTGGGCATCGGGGTTTACGCCGGAAAACACATCCGATATCGGTACTGTCATCGCTTTTCACACGGCAGCTTCCGTATTCTGCTATATCTGCCGCCCGTTTGTTATACTGACAGAGCTGCTTGTGATATTTCCGAACGTAAAGCATAAATTCCTGCTGACGATCCCTGCACTGATAAACAGCGCAATATACGCTGTTGCGCCTTTCACGTCTAAACTGATATTCACATTTGAAGATGCGAACACATTTTACAGAGGTACCCTCGGCTATGCGATCTATTTCACTATGATATTCTATGTGGGCGCTCTCATATTCGGCTCAATAAAGCAATTCCGTACCAGAAGCCGTTCGCAGAATATAATCATAGGCGGTATGATAATAATTACGATAGCTGAGGCTATAATGGAAGTAACATATACAGGCCCTTCCTTTACAGAGCCGGTAATGGCGCTTGCGATACTCACCTACTACATGTATCTTGTTACCATATATCAGCAGGAAATAAGGGAAAATCTCGCGGAGAAGGAACTTCATATTGCGACGGACAAGATGAAACTTCTGCAGCAGCAGATACGCCCTCATTTCATATACAATTCTCTCGGTGTCATACGTTCGCTTACGAAGAAGAATACCGACAAAGCCGTTGAGTGTATCGACAACTTCTCCGAATATCTGAAAGCTCACATCCGAGCTATACAGGCTGCCGAGGTAATACCGTTTCAGAAGGAAATAGAGAATGTGGAAGCATATCTGGCGCTTGTACAGGCCGATCATGATATGAATCTTTCTATCATATATGACATCAAGGAGGATAAGTTCGGGATACCTCCTCTGACGCTTGAACCCCTTGTTGAGAACGCGGTGAAGCATGGAATATCGAAAAACGGCGGTGTTATCACCATTTCGTCGGATTCCGATTCCGATAATATTATTATAAGGGTCACAGATGACGGCTCAAAGCCGGAGGAGCTGACCCAAAGGGAACAGGATCGCCTCGGTATCGGATTTGAGAACACGCGGCAGAGGATAAGTCTGCACTGCGGCGGAACGCTTGAGCTGAAGACTGCAGAAACGGGAACAACTGCAGAGATTAAGATGCCAAAGGAAAGGAGCACGAAGAAATGAATATACTTGTTGCAGACGATCAGCATATGATAGTTGAGGATCTGATCGACGAACTCAGAAAGATAATGCCGGACGCAAGGATAGAGGGAACTTCCGATCCCAGAGAAATAATAGGAATGTGTAAAGATGTAAATTTCGATGTCGTTTTTATTGATATAGAAATGCCCGGAAGGAACGGTATAAGCATCGCCAAAGACCTTCTGAAAAAGCATTCGAGAATGAACATCATATATATCACAGCGTATGAGCAGTACGCGGTGGAAAGCTATGAAACGTTTGCAAGTGCGTTTCTTGTAAAACCTATAAGCTCCGCAAAACTGAAGAATGTTCTCAAAAATCTGCGTCACCCGGTATCTGACATAACTGACGAAAAGATATCGGAACAGTACGCCGGAAGCCCCCTTGTGGGCAAAAAAATTGAAAAATACCGCAAGGAACGCGACCTTTCAAGGGCAGAGCTTGCGGAGCTTATGGATGTCGCAATGCCGACGGTCTATCGCTGGGAGACCGGGGTACGGATACCCGACATGGTGACTATTATGAAGCTTGCGCGTGTGCTCGGGGTCAAATACGACCAATTCATAGATGAGAGCGATCTGTGATACCGTGACTTGCTCTCGGTGTGAGAAATACTGTAACTGTGAAACCCTGATATTCAGATAAATGGAGCAAAACAAATGAAAAATAAGAAACTTCTTGTACAGGTCGGGATAATCGTTACGGTATTCTTTATCGCGCTAATAATTGTTCTCGGAACGGTAATATATACGGGAACAAC
>JAFZOA010000704.1 GCA_017550775.1 Ruminiclostridium sp.
CAAAGCCGAGTTCCTCCGCTTCTTCAAGCATAACATCAAGAACGGCGTTCTGTACCGCTTCTCGAACGGAAAGCTTGTCCTTACCCTGAAAAAACCAAAGAAGGGCAATTTTGAGCGCATGGTCGGGAAAATGCTGGAGGACTTCTACGCGAGCCACGAGCAGATCGGGCTTGACTATAAGCTTATCGTCGCGGAGACTGTTCCCGAGATAACCTCGCCTGTGTCATATATCCGGCTGATAGATTTTATCGAAGGAGAAATGGGTATCAACGAGACCCACCGCGTCACCGACAGCGACATCAAGCGCTTCCTGAGCTATATCTACATTGTAAGCGAGCTTGAAGACATAGCGATAAAGCGGGATATCGAGGACGAGCGCGTTCTCGTGTATTGTCAGCCTGTGTTCAACTTAGCAGCCGGAACGTATGACACGGCGGAAGCGCTTATGCGTCTGAAACTTCCGGAAAGGGGGCTTGTCTTCCCGGACAAATTCATTCCGATAGCGGAGAAGAACGGGCTTATCCACCAGCTCAGCCTTACCATACTCAACAAGACCTGCGAGAATATCCGCAAGCTTATGGACGAGGGCTACAACATCAACCGTATCTCGGTGAACTTCTCGACGCTCGACTTAAAGCATGAGCTGTTCTGTGAGGAACTTCAGGATATCATTATCCGTAACGACATTCCCTACGACAAGATCGCCATTGAGATCACGGAGAGCAGGGGAGAAATGGATTTCGAGGAGCTTAAAGCAAAGATATCGGAGCTCCAGAGCCTCGGCATCAAGTTTTACCTTGACGACTTCGGCACCGGCTACTCCAACTTCGAGCGTATCATGGAGCTTCCGTTCGACATCATCAAGTTCGACCGCTCCATGCTGATAGAATCGGTCAAGAGCGACTCGTCGAAGTACATGGTCTCCACCTTTGCGAGTATGTTCAACGACCTGCATTACTCGGTACTGTTCGAGGGTGTCGAGGACGAGCGCGACGAGGCGCATTGCCGCGGAATGTTCGCAAAGTACCTGCAGGGGTACAAGTACAGCAAGCCTATCCCGATAGACGAGCTTCGCGCGTTCCTGCAGAAGTCGGCGTGATAACGGAAACACAAAAGCAGACCCGGAAAATGGGTCTGCTTTTTCTGTGTTCAATGCCGTGCTGCGGCGTACTTCTTTTTCGTGGCAAGCCCGCCGCGGATATGCCTCTCCTGTTTGTTTATTTCGAGCACCTCACGCACCTGTCTGTGAAGCTCCGGGTTTATCCGCCCGAGCCTTGCGGTAATGTCCTGATGCACCGTGCTTTTGCTTATCCCGAAGTTCTTTCCCGCGTCCCTTACTGTCGCTTTGTTCTCGATTATGTACTTTGCGAGGCTTACACATCTTTCCTGTTTCGACCCGCAGATCGGGTCTGTCCCTTTATTTTTGCTGTTTGACATGGTATCGCCCCTTTGTGTGAAAATTTTATCTACTCATTTATATGCAGAGGCGTTCGGTGATATGTTTGCAGAGCGTGATAGTGAGCATGGCATACTTTCTTTGTCGGGAATGGCATAAATTCATTAGAAACAACGTGAAAACAGACAAAAACAGAGTGAAAAGCAGTCTTGCGATTGTTACTAATATACAACATTTTGCTTTGCATATTGATTATTTCATGATTTATGTATATAATATATAGTATATGCCTAAAGAAAGGAATTGACCGATGTATAAAGAACGAGAGACCGATAAAGAGATAATCAATCCGAAAGAGGACGAGAAGAAGCTACTTGAAGAGCTTTATGACAGCTGTCTGAGCGAGGGACGCATAGACCCGTCGCTTTATGTCGAGTATGATGTGAAACGCGGACTCCGCGACAGCAACGGAAAGGGAGTCCTTACCGGACTTACCGAGATATCCGATGTTGTTTCCTATGACATCATCGACGGTAAGAAGATACCCTGTGACGGGCGGCTTTACTACCACAACTACAACATCGTCGATATAGTGAAAGGCTTCAAGGGAAGGCGGCATAACTTCGAGGAAGCTACCTACCTGCTGCTGTTCGGGTCGCTCCCGAATGAAGACCAGCTCCGTCGCTTCAACAACCTTATCGGCGCGTACCAGAGCCTCTCCAACAACTTCACCCGCGATGTGATAATGAAAGCGCCGAGTTCCAACATCATGAACGCGCTCCAGAAGAGCATACTCACTCTTTATTCCTACGACGAGAACCCCGAGGACATCTCCGCGCAGAACGTGCTGAGACAGTCGATCCAGATCATCGCCAAGATGCCGCTCATCTCGGTGTACGCCTACTGCGCTTACCGGCATTTCAAGCTTCATGAGAGCCTTATGATACGCAACCCGAGGCTGGACTATTCCACCGCCGAGAACATACTGTACATGCTCCGCGAGAACGGTGAGTTTACCGAGCTGGAGGCTGCTGTGCTTGATATCGCGCTGGTGATCCATGCCGAGCACGGCGGCGGTAACAACTCCACCTTCACCACTCACGTCGTAACGTCCTCCGGCACGGATACATATTCCGCAGTTGCGGCGGCAATAGCTTCACTTAAGGGCTTCCGTCACGGCGGCGCGAACCTGAAAACAAAGCATATGCTCGAAGACATCAAGACCCACGTTCTCGACTGGAACAGCGATACCTCTATCCGCGAGTACATCGAGAAGATCGTGGACAAACAGGCGTTCGACCGTACAGGGCTTGTCTACGGTATAGGTCATGCCGTATATACCTGCTCCGACCCGCGAGAGCTTATCCTCAAGGAATACGCGAAGAAGCTTGCCGCAGAGAAGGGAAGGACTGCCGAGTACAAATTCTACGACCGCGTGGAACGCATCGCCAAGCAGGTGATCGCCGAGAAGCGCCACCTGTTCAAGCCGATATGCGCGAACGTGGACTTTTACAGCGGGTTCGTGTATGATATGCTTCGTATCCCGGAGGAGCTTTTCACGCCGATATTCGCTATCTCGCGTATCTCCGGCTGGTCCGCGCACCGCCTCGAAGAGATCATCAACAACGGCAAGATAATCCGCCCCGCGTACAAATACGTTGCGGAACACCTCGACTATGTTCCGCTTGAAGAAAGATAACATATGAGATACATTATTTTTGACCTTGAATGGAACCAGCCGGTAAGCTCGGAGAAGTCGCCCGCCCTCGCTCACGGTGAGATAATACAGATCGGCTTTATAAAGGCCGATGCCGAAATGAATATCATCGAGAGCCGCGAGCTTATGATAAAGCCGGTCATCTACAAGAAGATGAACCCCTATGTAAGCTCGCTCACCGGCATCAAACAGGCAGATATAGAGAAGGGCATGAGCTTTCCGGAGGCGATAGCGGATATGTCGCGCTTTTTTGACAGCGACACTGTTCTGATAACCTGGGGCGACGACGATCTTCCGATACTGCGGGAGAACTTCGCGTACCACGGGCTGAGCGCTGATATATTACCGCCGCATTACAATCTTCAGCGCATATTCGCCGCGCAGTTCGAGTCCCACATACGCCAGACCGGGCTTAAGACTGCCCTCGAAGCGCTCGGCATAAACGACGAGATACGCGCGCACGACGCTCTCAACGACGCGTATATGACATACCTGATAGCAAAGCGGCTCGACCTTGCCCTCGGGATAGTGCGTTATGCGAGCTTCACCGAGGAAACGTCCACGAAGAAGCTTCCGTGGGAGGTGCAGAAACCGCTGTTCGTGGTGAGAAGCGCGTTCTCAAAGAATCCGAGCGGTATGGCGGACGAGTGCAGAAGGCTGCATTTCTGCTGTCCCAAGTGCGGAAAAGATTTCTGCGGTACCGAGCCTGTGCGCCAGGGAAAAAATTCCTTTGTCGGAACGGGCGAGTGCATAGACCACGGACCTCTGTTCTTCCGGTTCTCGCTTAAAGAGGGATATATATCCGCTGCGGCTTTCGGAATGACCGATGAGCTTGAGATGATATACAAAGCGCGGATAAGCAGCAGGGAAAAGCGCGAGAAGCGCCGCGAGATATTCAGGGCTGCTGCGGTCAGCAGGAAGAGACAAAAGAAGAATGACTGAGATATACGGACTTACATACGAGAGACTGCGCGATGAGCTTATCAGAACAGGCGAGAAGCCTTCCCGCGCGGATATGATATTTCCCGCGGTGTACGGAGAGCTTGCGGAAGGCTTCGGAGGACTTGCGCTGAAACAGGAAACTCTCGACCGGCTCAACGAGAACTTCTCTTTCGCAGTGCCGGAGTGTGTACGGGTTCAGACCTCTGAAACCGCGGACAAGTACCTGTTCCGGCTCGCGGACGGCTGTACCGTGGAGTCGGTGTTGATGAAGCAGGAGTTCGGGTACAGCGTGTGCGTGTCAACGCAGGTCGGCTGCAACATGGGCTGTGCGTTCTGCATGAGCGGGAGACTTAAACGCCGCCGTGATCTCACGGTCTCCGAGCTTACCGGACAGGTCGTGATGATAAGCAGGCTTTCCGGCGTGAAGATCGGCGGGATATCCGTCATGGGGATAGGCGAGCCGATGGAGAACCTCGCAAACGTGCTGGATTTCATCGGCATAATGACCTATCCGAAGGGCTTCGATATCGGGATAAAGCATATCACGCTTTCCACCTGCGGTATCGTCCCGGGGATATACACACTCGCGGAGAGCCGTTACCCGGTGAACCTTGCGATAAGTCTGCACGCGCCTGAGGACGAGCTTCGCGCGAAGCTGATGCCGATAACAAAGAGATACCCGCTCGCCGAGGTGATGAAGGCTGCGCGGGACTATTCAGAGCGGCTCAACCGGCGGATAACGCTGGAATATGTAATGCTCGACGGCGTGAACGACAGCGACGAATGCGCGGAGAAGCTTGCCGCGCTGATAGGCGACATGAACGCCTATGTGAACATAATACGCTACAACCCAAACCCCGACAGTGAGTTTGCGTGCAGCCCGCATGAGCGGATAATGAGCTTCTATGACGTGCTCAAAAAGCACGGAACGGGCGTAACGATGCGCCGTTCGCTCGGGGAGTCCATAAGTGCCGCCTGCGGACAGTTGAGCGCGGGGGACGAGAGAGAGGGATGATATGACCCGATACAGAAAAACAGCTTTCCCGGCTGTACTGCTGGTAATGTTCATGGTTCTGGGAGCAGTTTTCAGTATAAGAGCCTCTGCTTCGGGTACGATAAAGGTTAAGGTCTCACATGAACCGGGAGCGTATCTCGGAGGCTTTACACTGAGCTTTACCGCGGGCAACGGAACAGACTTGTATTATACAACGGACGGGAGCAAGCCGAAAACATGGTCCCTGAAAGTCCCGGAGAGCGGCATAGAGATCAATTCGTCATGCACGATACGGGTTCTTGCGAGAAAGGACGACCTGTCGAAATTCTACAGATATGAATACACGATCGTCGGAAAAGGCAACTCGGCGGATAAGACAAAGAAGTATTACTACAACTACCTGAAAAACAAGCAGAAGAAAGCGTATAATCTTCTTTCCGAAACTATAAGTTCACATTCGCCGTCTATAAAGCTTTACGATCTCAATATAAGCGAAGAGGAATGGGCATACGCTTACGAAGCTTTTTTCTGGGATGAGCCGGCTCTTAAATCCGTATGGGACAACGAGAAAACACTTTTCGGTTACTACGCAAAGGATAAAAGAATGGCGGATACCGATGTCTTCTACTACACGAGAACAGAGGATGCCGCCGACAGACGAATTTCGGAAATGGAAAAGGTCGCCGCGGAGATAGCGGCTGAGGCTATGAAGTTTCCGGACGACGCTTCAAAGGTGAGGTATGTTACCGACTGGCTCGTGTATAACGTAAAATACGACGAATCCGATCCTTCTTCTACATATACAGCCTACGGAG
>JAFZOA010000705.1 GCA_017550775.1 Ruminiclostridium sp.
AAGTTAAGCAAAAGGTCGGAGATTACAAGCAATACTACGAACGCCTTCTGAGAAGATCATATACTATTGGAGGTATGATAATATTTCCAAAGCATCGATTTAGCATGAATCAGAACAAAGGAACGAATCCATTTATTTGTGATCGTTGGGATCTTACATTGGAATGTATCAGAAGATACTACAATGGCGATAATAGTCCACTTTTTGATACTATTAAGTCTGATAGTAATTTTTTTGATTTGTTCTGTGATTTTAAGGGATATGTTGACTTTTTCTTTTTACAGGATGCTGTTTCTGATGATTATTCTAAAGTTAACATATGGTGTGGTAATTCCGATTTCAAAGAAAGCGGTCTTCCAAAGACTATAGACGATTACTTTATGTTCATAAATAAAGAGTTAGAATTTTTAGATAAACGAAATGCTCGAATAAAATATTATAACGATACGTTCCTTTGTAATCATATAAACAAAACTTCTAAATAGGAAATTACAGGGTGTACTATGCACAAAATAGAAAATGATAATTTTTATGATTATATAAAGCAATATGATCCGAACAGCGAATGTCATTCTGCCGGCGAAGTTGACTATCATCTTTTAACGGATAATAAGCCATATGACGGCTTGCAATCTCACAGAGATGCCTTGATCGCTGTCTTTGAAAATTTGCATCCGGTCACCTATGATATAAAAAAGGCACATTCAAAACCGCTGGATCAGAACGAATTTTTCTATTGCCCGAATATTGTAAAGACTGATCGTTATGGCAATGTTACTTATGATGCCGAATGGAAACCGAACGACGATAATTTCGGCACGACAGTTCCATACTGGTACGCGCTGATGCAGCCGATACATGGCGGAAGAAACAACCCCGAGGACTTCAAAAAAGTGAATGAAGTTTTGTTTCCGAACGGTACGGATAAACTTGACATATACGAATGGACGACAGACTGGTCGGATTATTTTGATGACGGTCACGAATGGTACGGTGCGTGCTGCTGGAGCATCTATGACAAAAGCATGGACAGATATGTGGTGATGCTCGTATCGGCAACAGATTAAAAGCCGATATAACAAATCGCAAATCAGGAAGTGATTCTAAGCCAGAACATCGCATCTAGCATAGATAAGTTTCGAAAACTGTTCTTTCAATGACGCAGACAGCAGTGACACTTCACATAATTTTTGATATTCAGGTCTCAGCGAAACTATTTTTGCAATCATCTTCTCTGCCGATGCTTTCGGTATTTCACACTCATCTGCAAACACAAGGAAATCTTTCCTGCGTATGTGCATTTTCTTCCCGCACAGTGTGAGAGCAAATTCTTCCGTATCTTCGGGCATGATCACATTGACGGGTAGCAGGTCATACGCCGGCGAAAGAACATAAACACCGCTTGCTTCGCGAGTTTCGATCAGCGAGAAGTTCTTAAGGTGCATATCCGAGTTACCCACAACAAAAGAGAAAACGATCCGCATAAAGAGTTCTGTCATATCAAGCTTCGGCTGCGAGGAGTATCTTTCTATCACTTTGGCGCAGCGTTCGTAAGAGCCCTTGTACTTGTCCTGTGTCAAGCGCAGATCAAGTTGGCAGAAATCCTCCATAGCAAACATGCGAACACCTGATTTGTCAAAGGCTCTGTCAACTCTTTTCGTGATATATGCAAATGTATCTCCGCTTTTTATGAGAGCGTGAGGCACAGTTGCAATACCGGTAATATCCGCCATTGTCATTACCAATTGTTCGGCTTCCGGCAGGCACTCAAATTCAGCGACCTGCGGTTTAAGAATATATCCGGTCGGATAGTTTACCAATGTCAGCCGCGAACCGTTTTTGTCCGAATGCAAATGGAGAGACAGCTTTTTTTGAACGCCGGGTACGGTAATACCTTTGCTTGTATTTTCCTTTGCTATCTCTTCAAGTGTTTTTTCGTCGATCTCGATCTGGGGAATTATACTTTTTCCGAAAAAACGCTTGACGCATGTCGGATGCCATCCATTTATATCATTGTTTTTCAGCGGTTTTCCGCAGCAGTAACAGTTCATTTCTTTTCCTCCGAAATGCTGACATTCCCGATCCCGTCCTTGCACGCAACAAGAAGCAATCCAAATCGATCTTTTGTGTCTATCTTCCAGTTTCGGCTTACAACACCAAGAAGCCAGCCTTCCGGAATAAGCCCATCGAAAAACGGAAACAATGTATTCGATTTGTACGGATCGCTTGACAAAGGTAGAGTCAGAGATACAGCAGATGCATTTTCCGAACTCAGATAATCGTCATCATACGAAAACATATATCCAGAATCCGTTTCCGAGAGCACACCAGCAAAAGTGTTTCTCACATACACATAAGCTTTTCTGAATGCTTCCATCATTTACCGTCCTTTCTTCCCGGAACGGCAACAGCTCCGAACATCTCAAGAGCAGTATTGACCTTATCCATGCGCACAGTCTCTTTACCTTGCTCAAGGTCACGAACAAAGCGAAGCCCCAATCCTGAGCGCATAGCAAACTCTTCCTGTGTGAGACCGGCTTCTTTTCTGCGTTTTTTTACGAATTCTGCAATAGGATTCATAGTTCTGACCTCCCGATCAATTCTCTTTGATATATATTATATACCCTTTAGGGTATAATGTCAAGCATTATTTTTATAATTTATACCCGTTATGGTATATTATTGTATCGCTGAATAATAATATACCTTTTCGGGTATAACACCGCCAACATTGAAGTCCTGCTTTTTTTAAACAATTTGACTTTATTATGATAATAATAAAGTGAGTAAGCGTCACACTTACTCACTAAAAAGCACAAGGATATGTCAAAATTTTGTCCGCTATTTGTCCGCTATTACTACAAAAAAACGCTAAAAATCGCCAAAAGAGCTTAGAGTATCTAATCCGAGAAAACGGCATAATGACGCGGTTTGCGTCACTTTACGTCAAAACGCTAAAAGTGAGCCGGGATTTTCAATTCCCGTACGGGTCACCAATGACAGGTCTCGGAAATGCCTATTTGAAGGCATTTCCGAGTTTTTATTTTGCCTTGAAATGTGTTCTGTCCATTGTTTGTCCATTACGCTATCTTATTCGCTCTTTTCATATCTTTATACAGCCGTGTCGTCCGAGTCCTATTCCTCGTCCTTCATGTCCTTCTTATTGCCGAAGTCCAATACCTCCGCAATAGCATTTGAAGCCCTTGCAGAAGCCTCCTGAAAAGCGTGCAAATAGATATTGCTTGTCGTCGAGACCGTGCTGTGACCTAACGCCGCCGATACCGCAACAAGATCCACGTTCGCATTGATGAGCGAGCTCGCGAAGAAGTGTCGCAGGGAGTGTATGTCACAGAAGCGGAAATGGTTTGCTTCACAGAATTCCGAGAACCAAAAGTAGGGTGTGTTATTATTCATCGGCAGACCGTTCCATTTTACGAACAGGCGGTCGGTATATACCCACTTGGTTCCTATACGCTTTCTTTCGGCATCCTGTTCGGATTTGAATGCCTTCAACAAGTCTATCACGAATACCGGCAGCTTCATATCGCGAATAGACTTCTTTGTTTTGGTGGTATCTGTGTATGTACCTTTCTCTGCTGTGTAATTGCTTGTCCTGCGAACCCTGATAACTCCGGTTTCCCAGTCGATGTCCTTCCATTCGAGTCCGAGAAGCTCTCCTCGACGAAATCCCGTATAGATAGCCAAAGTGAAGAACGCCCTGTACTTTGTCGGAGCTGTCTCAAGAAGCTGCAGGAGCAGCCTGATCTCGTCAAGAGTATAGATGCTCTTTTCATGCTTTTCGCCCTTTGGTACAAAAACTCTACTCGCGGGGTTGTCGCTTAACATTCCTATGCGTACTGCATAGCCGAACACATCGCTTATGAAGCTCAGATGGTGAACCGCTGTCTTTCTCGACAAGGGCTTGCCTGTTTTCTTGCTCCTGCCGTTGAGGGCAAGGTCATTGATAAATTTTTGTATATGCCGTGTTGTGACCTTGTCGAGCCGTAGGTGACCTATCGCGGGATATACACGATCCCTGAGCTGCAGCATACGCTCATAAGATGTGTTCCGCAGGTTGGGTCTGGCGTACTCGCTGAACCACTGCTCAGCGAAATCCTCGAATTTGATGTTCGCTGTGACCTGCCCTTTGAGGCACTTCTCCTCGAAAAGAACGGCTTGTCGCTGCAATTCCTTCTCGATATGTTTTTCGGTCATGCCTTCGGGCGGCCGCCACGTCATAGTCTGTGTGATTTGCTCGCCTCTGCTGTCGTAACCGCAGCTGACCCTTATCTGATATGAGTCGCCTCGTTTTCTTATACTTGCCATAGTCTGTTCCTCCTTTTACAGACCTTGACATCTACTGCATTTGGTATTATACTATAATAAAGGCAGAATGTCAATATTAGGTACTTTGATGTCAAGGAAAATGCCGCTCCCGACATTAACGAGAGCGGCTTACGGCTCATGCCGACTTTTTGAGATTGTTGATGTACTCCATCAGAGCAGCCTTGCTCACAAGGATCTTATCATAGCAGTCTTGCCGGGATTGATAAGTTCGCTTGTCCAGCGGGAGCTGTTGACTTTAATGCCGTTAATGAAAATATCATTGACTATAAGTCTGCTCTGATATGCGGAATCGTTCTGCGCCTCAACAATTATAGTTGAATCGCCGTCCTTATTTTCGACTAACATCTCCGAAACGATGCTCACATCGTCAACATCGTAGAGCTTATTTTCCGCGGAATATTTCAGAGTATAACCGAGTTTGGTCTGCATATCGCTGCTTGTGAAAGATTTACGGAATCTCGTATTATCGTAGTCATACGAGCCTGCGGCAGAAGTCTTGATCTGTGATACAGGATAGTAGGTATAATCAAAACCACCGGGGCTTGAATAGATACCGAGCTCTATATCTGCGATCTCATCGATGCCGTACAGCATAAGCTCATCATACTTGAACGAAACGCTTTCTTTAGCTTTTTTACCGGCTTTCAGGTCGCAGTTGAAATACCCGCCACTGAACATTATACCGTTGACGGAATTGCAGCTGTAGCCGAGTGTTCCGCTCATAAGCGATATGTCACTGTCGCTGTTATTATCGAAAGCAAGTTCAATGCTTGCGGCGTATTTGGAGTATGTAAGCTCCTTTGCGGTCACTTTAATTCCGTCTTGGTCAATAAGAACGGTTTCTTCAATGGTCGCTGTCTGCTTGAATCCCGCTTTGTTCTCGACAGGCTTTGCTGTGG
>JAFZOA010000706.1 GCA_017550775.1 Ruminiclostridium sp.
CGTCGCCTACGGGAACGGAGATGATCTTACCCGTTCTCTTTACATTGGAACCCTCTTTGATCTCGGCGTCCGAGCCGAGCATAACCGCACCGACAAAATCCTGCTCAAGGTTAAGAGCCATACACTGCACACCGTTGTCGAATTCGAGAAGCTCGTTTATCATGCAGTTCTCAAGTCCGTGGATACGGACGATACCGTCGCCGACGGTGACTACCGTACCGGTATCGGTGAGAGTGATCTTAGAGTCGAATGCCTTGATCTTGGATTTTATAATACCTGTTATTTCATCAGGGCGTAATTCCATATTCTCGTCTTTCCTTTCATCTCGCTTTTATGCGGGAGAATTGTCGTTTTGCGGTATCAGCAGATAACGCTGCCGATATCCGTTCTGAGGGCGCGAAGTCTTGCCCTCACGCTTCCGTCAAGCGTGGTATTGCCGTTCTTGACGACGATGCCGCCGATTATCGAGGGATCGAGTTCTTCCTTCATCACGATCTTTTTGCCGAGCATCTTCTCCATTTTGGCGGAGAGATCCGCTTTTGCCTTCGGGGTGAGCGGCTGGCAGGTGATGACGGTGATCTCGGCGATACCGAGGTATTCGTTACAGCGGGCGGAGAAGTAATCGGTCATCTTGCCGAAGTAGTCCAGCCTTCCCGCGTCGGTCACCACCATAAGGAAGTTATAGATATACTCGGAGAGCTTTCCCTTGAAGGCGCTCTCTATTATCCCTGACTTTTCGTCCTTTCCGACAGTCGGGGTCTTTGACAGCTTAATAAGCTCGGGAATATCCGCAATTATCGAATTGACAGCGGTAAGCTCCGACTTCGCGTCGGCAAGCTTCCCGGGGCTTTCCTCAAGGATAAGCTCAAAAAGCGCATCGCCGTAGGTCTTTTCGACTAAGCCTGCCATAGATCTTTCCTTTCGGTATTACTCGTTTCCGACTTCGGCAATGAACTTGTTTATCAGAGCCTCGTTGTCGGACTTGGATATTTCCTTTTCACAGACCTTCTCGCTCGCCATTATGACGATATCGGAGATCTGATCCTTGATCTCATTGATAGCTTTCTTCTTTTCAAGCTCGATGCTTTCTTCCGCCTTCTGCTTCATTGCAGCGGCCTCCTGCTGAGCTTCCGCTATTATCTGGTTTTCACGCTCGCCCGCGCGTTTTACGGCGGCGGAAACTATCTGTGCGGCTTCTTCCTTTGACTCCTTAAGCTTTGCGTCATACTCCGCCTTTACGGACTCCGCCTCTGCCTGTGCGTCCTCTGCCGCCTTCATCTCGCTGTTTATTTTTTCCTTGCGCTCGTCGAGGATCTTCATGACGGGCTTATGCAGGAAGAAGAAATAGAGCAGGAAGATGATGAGTGTGTTGATAAGCGTGAAAATGATAGTATCGGTATTGATGTTTACCAGTTCGAGAGTCTCGCCGGCTAACAGGTTGATACCCATTCTCATAGCTCCTTCCGTTTATTTCGGTGTATCGTTTACTTAAGCTGACCGATAAAGGGGTTAGCGTACATAAGAAGGAGTGCCACGATGAGAGAATAAAGACCGGTCGTCTCGGCGAGCGCGTCGCCTATGATCATCTGACGTGTGATAGCGCCGGACGCTTCGGGCTGTCTTCCGATAGCTTCAACTGCCTTACCGCCGCAGTAGCCTTCACCGATACCGGGGCCGAGACCTGCGATCATTGCAAGACCTGCACCCATTGCCGATGCACCCAATACAAAACCTAAATTGTCCATAAAAATACCTGTCCTTTCAACCTGCAAAGCAGGAAATTTTTACTTATTCAAGGGACTTACCCTGAAATAACCGTTCAAACCGCACCGTGCGGGCTTTCATGTTTGATGCGGAGTTTATCCTTCCGCGTCCGCCATTGCGACGTAAGACATTGTGAGCGTTACGAAGATGTACGACTGGATGACCGCCGAGAAGAGGTCAAAGTACAGCGACAGCACTGCCGGCACTGCGATAGCGAAGCTTCCGAGTGCGAAGTACACAAGTCCGCCGATTACCATACCGGAAACGTTGTTGCCGAAAAGACGGAGGGACTGTGCCACGGGGTTCGCAAAGTCGCCGATGATGTTGAAGGGGAGCATGAAAGGCATAGGCTCGATGAAGCTGTGCAGATAGCCCTTGATGCCGCCGGTCCTTATCTTCGTCCAGAGCACCAGCACGAAGGTGATGCAGCCCCACGAAGCCGTTACCGAGAGGTCGGAGGTCGGGTTGCGCAGCCCGAACAGCCCCATAAGGCACGATAATATGATAAAGCAGAACAGCGCGCCGATATACGGTCCGTATGTACGAACGTACTTCTTTCCCATGGCGGTATCGACATACCCCACGAAGAAGCCGACTATCCACTCGGCGATCACCTGCCGCCTGCTCTCGGGCCGTATTTTCAGGTTCCGTCCGAGAATGAAGAACAGCACCCCGAGCACTATCATCACTATCCACTGGCTCACCACGGACTCCGAGATAACGTGCTCGCTCCCGAAGAGCTCAAAGGTTATGGATTTGAGCGGTCCGTTTATGGTAAACGTCCTTTCGGCGGTCTCTTCCGCCATGAGCATAATATCCGGTGTAATCATATTTCTTCATCCTTCCCGCGCCGGTGCGCATAGATAAAAGTATAGTAGATCTTCGGATAGAACAGCGGTATCACCGCCGTTGCCACAGATATGACATTCAGTGTGAGCAGCCCCGCGAGTACCGCGAATATGCCTATGTACCGAAGCCCGTAGGATACGCCGCTTATAGTCCTTGCCCGGCGGAAATCCCTTGTTCTGAGGGCTTTCTCCGCGGTAATGCCGATGAGCAGGAAGTTTGCGAGCATGAGCGCGGTTCCTGCGGCAAGCCCGCTGAACAGTCTCCAGTCAAAGCCGGCAGCGATGCAGAATATCACCGCTCCCGCCGCTGCGATACCGTCAAAAATGCCGATGAACGGGAGCATAGCCTTCAGCTCCTCCGCAGATTGTTGATTGAGCTTCATCGCGGTCACAGCTTTTTCTTGGACGTGTACGGGTCGTAGTAATCGTGGTCGCGCATATCATGCTTTATCTCGGACGCGCCCGTCCCCGACTCGTTGCTGTCGTACATAGCGATCAGCTTTTTCAGATAGTTCATCGCGCCGAAGGTCATCGAGATTATACCCAGCGCAACGAATATAATGTTCACCCAGCTCGGCCATTCAAGGTATTCCACGAGCCATGTACCGCCTATTATGAACACAAGAAGCGGTATTATAACGATAAGTCCGATCTGTCCCGCGACCGCGTAGACCGCGATCGGATTATCCTTTTTGTTTTTCGCCATTAAAACACATCATTTCATTTTTATCAACGCATAGTCCGTTATCAGAAGATAACTCCGGTGAGTCTCCAGCCGTCGTCGGTCTTCACCATTTCGGCTTCGAGGGATACCTCGGCGTTATCTTTCTTCTCGTGTATGGTAATATCGATCTTGCACTCCGTCTCGCTGACGGGTTCTATCTCGAACTGGGGATTTTCCCAGGAACGGGTGTACTGCATGGGGGTATAGCCCGCTATGATACCGAGATCGCCGTTGTCACGGGTCTTGTAAACCGCGCCGTAGCCGAGAGCATCGTTCTTGATATCCTCCGCACATTCCTTTGTATATGTGCGGTCAACGATCTCCTCGATCTGTTCGAGCGAAGAGAAGGTCTTGTTGTCGGTGGAGTAATATCCGTCCTCGGGTGTGTTGCCGTAAGGCTCGTCCTTATGGTTCATGCCCTTTGTATAGTACAGTCTCAGAACTGTGTAATTATCAAATATCAGGTTGGTTGCCGCGTCCATCATCTCGTTGGCGAGCTCACGGTCCGGCTCGTAATCGGGTTCCTCGGGTGCGGCAGTGGTC
>JAFZOA010000060.1 GCA_017550775.1 Ruminiclostridium sp.
CAGCAGACACAATTCTTCATTTGACTTATCCATAGTATTCTCACCGAAAAATGTAATCCCTACAGATATATTTTATCACAGTCCGTCATGAAAAGCAATAGCAATTAAGAATAATCGTTTAAATAAAGGCATTGAGCCTACCTGCATATTGGGAATACCCTACGCAGGCAGGCTCATTCTATTTATATTTATAATAGTATAGAAATCATCACGTTTTTCGTCAAATCGCCGTCAATTTGCAATCATAGAGATCGACCTCAAAAGGAAGTATAATATAAATAGAGCAGGTTGGTACGAATTGTCCGGACTTCGATACCGATTTGCCCGAGAAGTTAAACACCTACAGACTAAGGAGGCATTTATCATGAGAAAACTTGAAAACACAATGGTCATAGCCATCGACCACGGCTACGGCAACATCAAGACGGTCAACACGGTAACTCCGACGGGTATCACCGCCTATGACACGGAGCCGACCTTTGAGGGCGACATCTTGCAGTATGACGGCAAGTATTACCGCATCGGCGAGGGTCACAAGGGTTTTATCCCCAACAAATCCGCGGACGAGGACTTTTACGTCTTAACGCTCGCGGCTATCGCAAAGGAACTCGACATTGAGGGTATCACTACGGCAGATGTACACATCGCAGCGGGGCTCCCGCTTACATGGGTAAAGACCCAGCGCGAGGACTTCCGCAAATACCTCACCAAGAACGGTAAAGTCAAATTCACGTTCAGGGACAAGCAGTATAGCGTCAAGATCGTAAGCGCTTCCGTGTATCCGCAGGGCTATACGGCGGTCATTGACAGGCTTTCGGAGATGAGCGGTGTGAATATGCTTGCAGACATCGGCAACGGCACGATGAACATCATGTACATCAACAACAAAAAGCCTGTTGAAAGCAAGACTTTCACCGAGAAGCTCGGTGTGAACCAGTGCGTCATCACGGCAAAGAACATCGTCCTTGACCGGTTCGGCACCATTCTTGACGAGTCAATCATCGAACAGATGATCCGCACTGGAACGGCGGACATCGGGGACAAGTATCTCGACTGTATTTCCGACGCTATCAAGGAATACAGTGCGTACATCTTTGAAACTCTCCGCAAGTACGAATATGACAGCGAGCTTATGCGCCTGTATATCACGGGCGGCGGAGCTACGCTTATAAAGCACTTCGGGGAATATGACAAATCCCGTGTTGTGATAATTGAGGACATCTGTGCAGCGTCAAAAGGCTACGAATTACTGGCGTATAACGCGCTTCTCAGGGAGAAGGACCAGCCGAAGAAAACGCCAAAGCCGAAAGCGGCAGCACCCGATGACAGTTCTGAGAATAAACCGCAGGAGGTGAACGCCGATGCCGACGATCAGAGCGACCAGTCTCCGGCTGAATCTTGAAAAGCCGGAACACAAACAGGCGTGGGAATATTTACAGCGTCTCGACGAAACGGAGTTCAAATCATACACTTCAGCGATTGTTGCGGCGGTCAATGACTATTTCGAGAGATATTTTCGTCGGAAAGAGGATCCGTTTCTTGAAACTCGTGAGCGTGAAGAAAAATTCGTCGCGGAGATCGTGGCGGCGGTGGAGCGGTCAGCAGAAAAAGCACTTCCCGCCTTTCTCGCCGCCTGTATCGCTAAAATTCTGAACAGCAACGGAAGTTTCAGCGTCCCCGCACAGAATGCCGCACCTGCTGAAAAAGTCGAAAATGACGATATTTCGGACGTAGATCTCGACTTTATCGGA
>JAFZOA010000707.1 GCA_017550775.1 Ruminiclostridium sp.
ATTCTCCGGTCATTCTCCTTATCAGCAGTCTCCCGTTATCTTTCAGCCACTTGTCGCAGCGGTCATAGTCGGGGAATACCCGGTACACCGCGTCGTAGAACGCCTTCGAGTGGTTCGGGTGTATAAGGTGGCACAGCTCATGCACAACCACGCTGTCCAGAACTTCCGGCGGCGTCATCACCAGCAGACAGTTGAAGTTGAGATTCTTGCCGGTAGTGCAGCTCCCCCAGCGGGTCTTCTGGTTGCGGATTGTTACGCGGTTGTATGTCACTCCCATGAGACCGGCGAAGTACTCGGCGCGGCGGGGTATGATATCAAGCGCCTTTTCCGCCATGGCGTGTATCTCTGCGGACGTGAACGGGCGGGTACCGGAGAGCTCCTTGTTCTCGGCGAGGCGTTTCAGGACGTGCTTCTCGATGAGGGAACGCTTCTCGGTGAGAAAGCGTACTATCTCATTTTCCGGGAGCCTCAGAGGTGCGCGGACTGTCACCCGCCCGTCGGTACCGATCTCGGCGGACATGGTCTTTCTGCGGCTCCGGATTACTTCTATATCGGAGGATATACCTTCAATTCGCATCGTAACACTTCTTTCACAGGAGGATAAAAACATGAACAGCGACTACGGCACCAAGGTGGTACGCAAACACCTTATTTTCTACGGCAGAGTTCAGGGAGTGGGCTTCCGCTACATCTCAAGCCACGCCGCCGACAGTTGGGGCGTTACCGGCTGGGTGCGCAACCTTTACGACGGGAGCGTGGAAATGGAGGCGGAGGGTACCGAGGAGAGTATCGACAACATGGTGCGCTCGATAGAACGCGGCACCTACATACGCATCGAGGACATAAGCGTCAGGGACATTCCCGTAGAGGGGAGCCGGAGCTTCGAGGTGCGGTAAGCTCACTTCTTTCCTTTCCGCTTCTTCGGCGCGGGCTTTACGAGCTTGTCGGTGTTGACGACAAGGATATCTCCGAGTACGATCTTTATGCGGTCGTTCGGGATAACGGTAAGTTCACCGCGGATTATAAGGTAAACCCGGATACCGAGCTTCTCGGAGATCTCGTCCGGGGTCATGCCGACAAGTCCGCTCTCTTCGTTGCAGAGGATCTCGCCCACCTCGCGGACATCGTGAAAACGCAGCTCGGAATGCTCGCTGGTGCGGAACTTCTCGACGAAGCCGGCGCTTATGATACCGGTGGGGACTGCGACCGCGCAGACGCCGAGAAACGCTATTATTATCGCGATGATCTTGCCCATTATGGTTATCGGGTAAATGTCGCCGTAGCCTACGGTTAGGACGGTGGAAACGCTCCACCAGATACCGGCGAAGGCGTTGTCGAACGCGTCGGGCTGTACGTCATGTTCCGCGCCGTACATGGCGAGTGAAGCGGCGAGCATAAGAATAACTATCAGGAACAGCGATGAAAAGAGCTGTTTCCTTTTTTCTTTAAGAACATCTCTGATAAGGTTGAACGAATCGTATTGCGAGTTTATCCTGAACAGGTGGAAAATACGGACTATCCGGAGCATCCTGAATATGACGAAGCCGTCGAGGAAGAAGAAGGGGAGGATCGTGAGAAGGTCAACGATGCCGTCGAAGGATACCAGGAACCTTAGTACCGCGCGAAGACGGCTGTGCCCGGGATAGAGCAGGTCTGATGTCCAGATGCGCAGGATGTACTCTATGCAGAAAATGATGATCGTGGTGTACTCGATAGCTTTAAGAATGTGAAAAATGCCCGAAAGCTCAGAGAACGTTTCGAGGAACATCACAAGTATGTTGAGGGAGATTATCGCCGAAATGAAGATATCGAACGACCGGCTCGGGATATCCTCCTTGTTGCCGATCTGTATGATGTCGAAAATGCGCTTTTTTATCATAAACGCCTCCGGAAACTGTAACTGACGATATTATACCACAAAACCCTCGATTAGTCAATCTTCTGACGAATTGACAATTGACAATTGTGGTGCGGCAGCGCCTCGTTTTAGTTTACAGTTGTTGTGGCGGTTTTGCCGCTTATCAGTAATTGTGACAAAATTGAAAACTTACAAACAACTACAATTATTCTTTTGTCGCACATACTTTTTGCTTCGTCACGATTTAAATATGTCCGCGCAGCGGACACCACAACTGTAAACTGTAACCTGTAAACTGTAAACTCTAAAAAATTTTTACATAGCCTTAATTATCAAATATAAATCGTTTTGTTGTAAAAAACTTATATCTTTTTTAGAAAACCGGTTGAAAATTTAGTAAAAGTGTGATATACTTAATTAGTATGAGAAAATCTGTCCTCCGGAGGCTTATGAAGTGATAAACGGTTATAAGATTGCAGCATTATGCGTCTCAAAGGTGCATGAAAGATACATCGGCGACTTCATCAGAGAATTCAATACCGCGTTATCCCCCGAGGGGTGGCGAGTGCTTGTATATACGGTCAACTCCGACCTTTACCGCAAAACGCGCTCCGACAAGGGCGAGGCTTACATTTTTGATCTCATAGACTACGAGCGGACGGAAGCGGTAGTTGTCTTTCCCGCAAGCATCTACGACGACGCGGTAAAGGAAGGTATCGTAACAAAAGCACGTGAACACGGCGTTCGTATCATCATGGTCGATAACTACTCCCATGAGGGCTGCATCAATATGCGGTTCGACTACCGGAGCGGGTTCAGTCAGATCGTCCGGCACCTTTTCGATGTTCACGGAGTCCGGGATATCCGCATGATCGCCGGAAACAGGAACGAAAGCGTTTCCGACGAGCGTATTGAAGTTGTGCGGGAGCTTGCCGCAGAGCGCGGTATAGAGTTCGGGGACGACCGGATAAAGTACGGCGATTTCTGGAATACCCCCGCCGAGCAGGCGTGCGAGGAGATCATCGCGGAAAACAGCCTCCCCCAGGCGATCATCTGCGCTAACGACGCAATGGCGATAGCGGTGTGCGGGGTGCTCAGAAAGCACGGGATAAGAGTCCCGGAGGATGTGACAGTGACCGGATTTGACGGTATTGAGGAGACGCGGTACACGAACCCGAAGATAAGCACGGTAAGGTGCAGCTTCGGAAAGCTCGGCAAGGCGAGCGCTCAGGCTTTGCTAGACCCTGCGGCGACCGACAGGGACATATTCATCATGCCCGACCTCATCGTGTCGGAATCCTGCGGGTGTACCGGAGAGCCGGAGTCGGACGTTTCCGAGCTCGTGACCTCGTACTGGAATATGTTCGACCGCTACCGCAACGACGAACGCAAGCTCGCGATAATCTCCGCCAAGGTACAGGGCTGCACCGACATCGACAGCGCCGAGGAAAAGCTCACCGACCGGGTGTTCTTCGACCTTGTGTGCGTGCTGAAAAAGGAGTGCAACGACCCGACCTACGACCCCCTCGTGATAAACACTGACACCCCCTTCGGAAAGGACATGGTGGTGCTGCTCGACACACGCGAGCCGTACATCGGGCGCGACCGGAGCATGGATATATCACAGATAGTACCGGAGCTTGACAGTATTTTCAAGAAGGGTATCCCGCTTATCTTCACGGCGCTGCACTATATAGACATTCCTCTCGGCTACGTCTGCTTCTTCTACGAGGATCCGGGCAAGGTGGAATACAACAAGATCTCCCAGTCAACCGGCTGTCTCAGCTCGGCGGTGAGCGGGTACAGGAGTATGCGCTATCAGCACCGCCTCCGCGAGTGGATCGAGGAGGTCTATAAATACGACGAGCTTACCGGTCTCTACACCCGAAAGAGCTTCGTGAAGGAGTACGAGCGAATGCTCCGGGAGGAAGCCTGCACGGAAATGACGCTGGTGCTCTGCGACCTCGACGGGCTGAAATACATAAACGACAACTTCGGTCATTCCGAGGGCGACATGGCGATACGCGTGGTGGCGAAGGCAATGGAGCTCGCGTGTACCGGCGGGATATGCTCAAAGCACGGCGGCGACGAGCTTCTCGCGGCAGTACCGAGGATATGCGACGCGGAGAAGATAAAAGCCGACATAGAGCGGTTCATCGAGGACTACAACGAAGCCTCCATGAAGCCGTACAAGGTATCGTCGAGCATAGGCGTTTTCACGGCGAAAAACTGTGATCTTTCATTCCCGAAGCTGTTCGCGCAGGTCGATGACCTCATGTACACCGACAAGATGAGAAAGAAGAACATCAGAGCGGCGGCTGTCGGGAACAACTAAGGAAGCGATGATTAAAGATTGTGCATTGATTGCGCGACGTGCAAGATTAAATCAGCGGTTCCTTAAGAACATAAAACTCAGGATATACAAAGGAGTGCATTATGGAGCGATGCATTGCGGCGTTCAGCGGACGCAGTACGGAAAGAGGACAGACTTACTCTTTCGACGATGTGTATGAAAAGCTTTCCGGAAACGGAGCAGAACCTCTTCTTATAGTTTTTTCGTCTGATTTCGACAACTTCATGCAATATACCGACCTGTTCCGGGAAAAGTTCCCGGAGTCTCAGGTCATCGGTACCACCTCGTTCTTCAATTATACCGCGGACGGCGGAACGGAGATCGGCTTGTCTGCGCTTGCCGTGTACAGCGGTATCGAGTGCGCCGGCGGTGTGCTCGAAGAAGCGGGAAGATGCCCGATACTTCATATCTCCGCCGCGAAGGACGCTATATCCTCTCTCGGACTCGGCGAGAGCGATGCGGGGAAGATGTGCTGCCTCGAATTTACGACGGCCTACGGTAAATGTGAGGAGCTCGTGCTCGACACGCTTGCGAAAGCTTCCGGGGAACTCAACATACCGGTGATCGGCTGTACGGCGGGCGTGCGGAAGGGAACGGAGCGTTCCTACGTCTCTCTCAACGGAAAAGTTTACACCGATTCCTGTGTGTTTATGTACATACGCGATCTGAACGGGCGTATATCTATCATCCGTGAGAACGCATATAAGCATACCGAGCATTTCTTCCAGGCTACGTCGGTGGACTGTGAGAACAGCATAGTATATGAGTTCAACAACCGACCCGCCGCAGTATGGCTGTCCTCGGTAGTGGGTGCGGATATACCGGTGCTTGCGCAGAATGCTGCACGCCACCCGATAGGAAGACTCCACGGAGACAACATATACATCACATCCGTCAAGAGTATCCGGCCGGATATGTCGGTACAGTTCTTTTCGGGCATATACAACTATTCGCGCGTGGTACTGCTCGAACCGGACGACGCGGGCGCAGTCATAGACCGGTTCATGAACAGGATAAACGGACTTGATTACATACCGTCCTTCTCGTTTGCGGTGAACTGTGCTTTCGACCATGACGTTTTCGGGAGCAAGGGGGCGGACGAAAAGCTCCGTTCAAAGCTTGCGGGCGCAGTCGGGGTCTATTCGGGAGTATCGGGCTGCGGTGAACAGACAGACTATATGAATGTGAACAAGACGCTGCTTATCGCGGCGTTTGAATGACCGGAGGGGAACATGGAGAAGACATCTGACGGATTTGTATTCGTTAATGATAAATGTATAGGCTGCGGACGCTGTATGCTGGAATGCCCTGCGCCGGAGACAAATCTTTCGGTTTACCGGAACGGTCAGCGCCAGCTCTTAGTCGCTCCGGACAACTGTGTGAGCTGCGGCGAGTGCTTCGATGTGTGCAGTCACGGAGCAAGACAGTACAGGGACGGCACCGAAAGCTTCTTAGAAGCTCTCAAAGCCGGTGAAGAGATATCTCTCATTGTCTCCACAAGCTTCTATATGACCTACGGAGAGCGTGCGTACAAGATACTCGGATATCTTCGCTCGCTTGGTGTGAAAAAGATATATGACGCGGCTTTCGGTGCGGGTATATTTGTGTATCTGAGCGCACGTTTTGAGAAGGAGTACGCCGGCGACGCGCATAAGCGTCCGTTCATACTCAATTCCTGTCCCGCAGTCACACGGTACATACAGAGGTACGCGCCCGAAGTGGTGGATTATATCGTCCCGGTACAGTCTCCGCCGCTGTGTACCGCGATATACGCGAGAAAGTATCTCGGCGACAACGCAAAGTTCGCATACATAAGCACCTGTATAGCCCGTGAGGCGGAGTTCTCCCTTGAGTCCTCACAGCACCTCATAGATTACAGCGTCACTATCGGAAGACTGATGAAATGTCTCGGTGATGTCGATTTCGAGGGATATGACACGGAACCTGATCTGGTCTCTTCTGCTCTGAGCTCTCCCATATCCGCAAGCAGCGGTCTGAGGGAGTTTATAGCGTCGCTGTTCTCCGACGACGAGATAATAACGAGCTACAACAAGCTTGACAGAAGGACGCGCGGGCTCATAGCCTCCACACTTGACAAGACTATCCCGCACCCGTTTATAGCCTGCATTTCCGCGTGTGAGTACGGATGCGTGTCCGGCGCGGGGCTTGACAGAAACGCAAGAGACAATTACAGCACTTATTTCGGCTCGCTCCAGAAGTTCAGACGCAGGAGTATGGCCGAAAGGCGCAGGTACGCGTCCTATTGGGAGCTTTACCAGTCGATAAGCGATATGTACGGGGATATACGTCCGCGTGATTTCGAACTTAAACTTACTCACAGGTACATCCAGCTTCGTTCGGTGCCCGGAAGCGTCATCAACGACATATTTACCCGTATGCACATGACACGGGAGGATCAGCGTCACGTTGACTGTCACGCCTGCGGCTACGGAAGCTGCTATGAAATGGCGGCGGCGGTGGCGAAGGGGTACGCCCGGATAGAGGACTGTACAAGGTTCGTGACCGAGGAGTTCAGGCGCAAGCTCTACTTTGACGACATGACCGGACTTTTGAGCTCTCAGGGTTTCCATATCGAAGCCATGATGATGTTACAGAAGAACCGCGATAAGAAGTACGTCGTCTGCGCCTGCAACATAAACGGTGTAAAGACTATAAACGACCTGTACAACTTCAATGTGGGAAGTCAGGTCATCGTATATGTTGCGCATACCCTCTCGAGCCTTGTGAAAGGTATCGGGATCTGTGGGCGGCTCGGCGGCAACAACTTTGTCATGCTGTTCGAGAAGAGCGAAGAGAATCTTCGCCGCATGATGATAATGCGGTATTTTGACTGCGGGGAAATGGGGATAACCATGCCTGTTTCCGCACGCTTCGGACTGTGCGACGTTCAGGGAATGGGTGATATAAAGCGTATCGTGAATTATGCTTCTCTCGCTATGCAGAAGACCCGCGACCGGACATACAACTCGTATATCTGGTACACCGACGAGATGCGCAACGAGATAGCCGTAGAATCCGCGATCACCTCACAGATGCGAAAGGCTATGTTCAACAACGAGTTCAAAATGTTCCTCCAGCCGCAGTATAATCATTCCACCGGAGCTCTTGTGGGTGCAGAGACTCTGTGCCGCTGGAAGAAGAGCGACGGGGAAATGATATCACCGGGTGTATTCATACCTATCTTCGAGAAGAACGGCTTCATTAAGAAGCTCGACAGGTATATGTGGGAGTGCGCGTTCCGGCAGGTCAGAAAATGGATGGATGAGAACAGCGACCCCGTACCGATCTCCGTGAACATATCCCGTATGAGTCTGGTGGACGACGAGCTTATCGGCGTTATCTCCGAGCTTCTGGACGATTATAAGATAGACCCGGCTCTGCTGCATTTCGAGATCACCGAGAGTGCCTATACTGACGATCAGGATGCGCTCATAAGCCGGATCAGCAGGATACGGGAGCTCGGCTTCATGATCGCGATGGACGACTTCGGAAGCGGTTATTCCTCGCTCAACACCCTTAAGGATATACCTATCGACATACTGAAGCTCGATATGGGATTTCTGCGCGGCAACTCCAACAAAGAAAAGGGCGGCAATATCATCGGTTCGGTAATACGCATGGCTCACGCCATAGGTCTTGTGACCATTGCGGAAGGCGTTGAGACTATCGAACAGGCGGACTTCCTGAAAAGCTTAGGCTGTGATGTGATACAGGGTTACCTGTACGCGCGTCCCATGCCGGTGGAACAGTATGAGGAGATCATGAAGTCCGGCAAGCGTGAAATGCACATAGCCAGGAAAATTGATATCGGTAAACGTGACATAGCCGAGCTTCTTGCAGCGGACTCGGAGAAGAGCAGGCTTTTCGAGACCTACATGGGACCCGCAGGCGTGTTCTGCTACAAGACCGGCAAGCTCGGGATACTGCGTATAAACGACGCACTCGTCAATATTCTCGGGTACAGCGGAGTCCCGCCGGTAGAGTTTACCCAGACTTTCGACAAATTCATACTTGACAAGGACAGGCTCGGTGTGGCGGAAGCCATAAGCCGCGCGATACACGGCGAGGACGGTACGGTTTGTATGTTCGGGTACGTCCGTCCCGACGGCAGGAAGATCATAGTTAGAGCAAGGCTCTGGTACTTCGGCACGAATGACGAGGACACCATACTGTATACCATAGCCGACGACGTAACCGATGTTCTTTCCTATACCCCCGTCTGACAGATCATGAAAAAGCGCCCTTCCTCATTTCGTTCGAGGAAGGGCGCTTTTTATTATTCCGGAAAATTTCCGGAATAACCGGGGCAGTGACTGCATACATATAGTAATAGCCGCGGTCGTGAGGGAATGATGCTCCCGTACCGGTAAGACCGCGTATTTTCAGTGCCGTTCCGTTCCCGTGAAGTATTGCGGGCGTGGGTCGGTGCGTCTAAAACCATTCCGCCGTTATCACAGGCGGTTATTTATACAGACAGGTTTGCCCGGCAGAAATGTATCGTTCCGTGCCCGTGGGTTGACGAACAGGAGTATTTGTGATATAATGGGTTCAATGCATCCGAATAGAGGGAACAAATGGAAACCCATATACCTACGATACTTATACTGATACTGCTCGTGTTCGCGTCTGCGTTCTTCTCCGCGGCCGAGACCGCGTATACCAGCGCCAACCGCATACGCCTTAAAAGCCGTGCCGAGAACGGCTCCAAAAAGGCAAAGCGCGCTCTCAGAATAATCGAGCAGTACGACAAAACGCTTACCACCATACTTATCGGCAACAACATCGTGAACATAGTCACCTCATCGCTCGCCACCGTTCTGTGCATAACACTTTTCGGTGAACCCGGAACGCTTGTATCGACGGCGGCGGTGACGCTTGTGGTGCTTATTTTCGGTGAGATCCTTCCGAAAACCATAGCCAAGAACCATGCGGAAGGCTTTTCCTGCGGGATAAGCGGGATAATGCGCTTTCTTATAGTATTGCTTACTCCGCTGTCGGCATTCTTCATACTTCTCCAGAGGGGAGCTTCGGCGCTGTTCCGGAACAAGGAGAACGAAGTCAGCATGACCGAGCAGGAGCTCATCCAGATCATAGACGAGATCGAGGACGAGGGCGTTCTTGAGGAGCAGGAAAGCAACCTTGTCCGAAGTGCGCTTGAATTTGATGAAACGCTTGTCTCCGCTATCATCACACCCCGCGTGAAGATAGTCGCAGCCGAGATCAATACCGGAATCGAGGAGCTCCGCGAGCTTTTTGAGCGCGAGGGCTATTCCCGCATACCCGTCTATGAAAAGACCGTTGACCACATCGTCGGCATCGTCAGACACAAGGATTTCTTCGAGAGGCTTGTAAGGGGCGAGAGCTTCTACGTTCACGATATAGTTCAGGACACCATGTTCGTGCCGGGACTTATGAAGATCTCCGACGTAATGAAGAAAATGCAGCGCAGCAAGACTCACCTCGCTGTGGTCGTCGATCAGTACGGCGGCACCGAGGGCATAGTCACATTTGAGGACATAGTCGAGGAGCTTGTCGGCGAGATCTGGGACGAAAACGACGAGGTGACGGCTCCGGTTCGCTTCCTGAACGATAAAGTCTTCGAGACGAACGGGGAAGTGTCCCAGAACGACTTTAACCGCTACTTTGAGAACAGGTTCAGTATCAACTCCGACAGCAATACTCTCGGAGGCTGGATATACGAGCTGTTCGGACGGATACCGAGCGTCGGCGACAGCATCGAAACGGACGACTTCTTCATCACTGTCGAGAGCCTCGACGACCTGCGTGTGGGACGGCTCCGGTTTGAGGTGAAGGAAAAACCTGAGGAAGAGGACGATGAGGACGACGATTGACGGGACTTTTCGGACAGGGACTGAGTAATGGAGTTTTACATTCTTGAAACGGTCGTGTGCATAGTGACCTTCACCGCCGACATGGTGCTCCGCTATATGGAGAAGATACGCTCGTTCGGCATGGAGTCGCGGCTGCACAACATAAAGGGAAAGACCATACCCATAGAGGACTTTATACCGCACAACATAACCATGCTCGCGGTATTCGGGACTGCAATGGGCGTGTTCGGGATATTCATGAAGCTTTTCGGTATCCACCCGTTCATAAGCTTTCCCTGCGCTCTCGCATTCGGGAGCCTCGTAAACTTCACGGTCATGCACTTTATAAAGCCGATAGTCGCAAACGCGCAGGGCGACGAGCTCTCACAGCACACCGACCTTGCCGGATATGAGGCGGTCTGCACCGATTTCATATCGGGTGACGGCTACGGAAAGATAAAGCTTGTTTACAAGGGTAAGCACTACGAATTTGATGCGATATCCGAGTATGAGACCGACATCGACGAGGGCGAAAAGGTGTATGTGCTGTACCGCGACGACAGGTTCTGCGTGGTGGAGAAAAACGATGAAGTAATGGACGTTCTCAATGAGAAAGAGCAATAAAAAAGCTGTCACATCCACAATGGGGTGTGGCAGCTTTTTATGATGCGATCGGTTTATATCTTCGCGAATGCCTGTTTCAGGTCATCGAGGATGTCATCAACGTTTTCAAGCCCGACGGAGAGCCTTATCATGCCGCCGTCGATGCCCGCCGCGACAAGCTGTTCCTCGGTGAGCTGTCTGTGGGTAGCCGACGCGGGATGAAGTACGCAGGTGCGGATATCCGCGACGTGAACTTCGTTAGACGCGAGCTTTAAGCTGTCCATGAACTTCACCGCGACGGGTCTTCCGCCCTTGATCGAGAACGAGATAACACCCGAGCAGCCCAGCGGGAGATACTTCTGTACCAGCGGGTAGTACTTGTTGCCTTCGAGACCGGGATAGAATACCGACGCGACCTTGTCGTTGCCGTTCAGGTACTCCGCGACGATCTTCGCGTTCTCAACGTACTGCTTCATGCGCACGGGGAGAGTTTCAAGCCCGAGGTTGAGCAGGAAGGACGAGTTCGCCGCCGGGTAGCAGCCGAAGTCGCGCATGATCTGCATTCTCGCCTTGACGATGAACGGAGCGAAGGGGTATTTCTCGGTGTAGATGATGCCGTGGTAGCTTTCGTCCGGCTCGGTGAGCCCCGGGAACTTGCCGGAAGCCGCCCAGTCGAATTTGCCGGAGTCCACGATAACGCCGCCGACTTGGACCGCGTGACCGTCCATGTACTTCGAGGTGGAGTGCATAACTATGTCCGCTCCCCATTCTATCGGTCTGCACAGGTAGGGGGTAGCGAAGGTGTTGTCCACTATAAGCGGTACGCCGTGCGCGTGAGCAGCCTTGGCGAACTTCTCGATGTCGAGCACGGTAAGAGCCGGGTTCGCGATAGTCTCGCCGAACACGAGCTTTGTGTTGTCCTTGAACGCCGCGTTGAGCTCCTCTTCGGTGCAGTCCGGGTCAACGAAGATGCACTCGATACCGAGGCGCTTCATGGTGATGCTGAACAGGTTGATCGTGCCGCCGTAGATAGCCGTGGTGGATATGAAGCTGTCGCCGGCGCTGCATATATTGAGCACGCTCACGAGGGTAGCCGCCTGTCCGGATGAGGTACACATAGCCGCAACGCCGCCTTCGAGAGCGGCGATCTTCTTCTCCACAGCGTCGGTGGTGGGGTTCTCGAAGCGGGAGTAGATAAGGCTCTTGGTGGGGTCGTCGAATACGGCGGCGACCTCGTCGGTGGAGTCGTAAACGTAGGTGGTGCTCTGTACTATCGGTACAACGCGGGGTTCGCCGTTTTTCGGCGTATAGCCTTCGTGAAGGCACTGGGTCTCTATTTTCATGTTCATGCTTCCTTTCTCGGAAAGATTTTATATCATTATAGCACATTAGTGAAGTAATGTCAACATTTGGAACAAACTGCGGTGGATAACGATGTATGAAAAAAGCGTCGGTAATAATGTACAAAAATATGATTTTTGCGGCAAAAAATTAGGCAATGTTGCTTGACAAGAGACTGACTGTATGATATAATTTACCATATATAGATGTATCCTTTTGGGAAGATGGAATGTGTTGTGCTGCATGAGGCGGCACATCGGAGGTAGCGGTATGGAAGCAACGTATCTTAGTGAAAATGGTTATAATCCGGTGGGTGACATCTGCGTCGTCGCGCTGTGTTTTGTCGCGATGGTCGTCCTGCTTATCAACCGTATCCGGAAGGGCGACAGGAATTACCGGATAATGATGCTTATGGTGGTCTCCGTGCTTATCGCGTCGTGGACCAGCCTTCTTTTCCAGGTATCGGTCTTAGCCGAACAGCCTGTCCCCGTGCTGATATACCTTTCCCGAATAGTGAGCCACACCGCCATGAGCATCGTGCAGGTCGCGTATGTTCTGTATCTGCGTGAGCCGCTCTGGATGAAATCCACCGGCTATAAACGGTTCGTAGCGACGATCTGGATAATCGCGCTCGCGCCTATTGTGATAGACATTATCGGTATTTTCAACCGGTTCGGCTTCTATATCGAGGACGGGAAGGTCTATTCCGGCTTCTCGGTCTATCCTTTCGCCTACGCCGCGTTCGAGGTCATTGTTTTCTACCTCATTATCCGCTACCGCAGCAGGATAATAAAGCAGATATTCAGGTGTCTGCTCGCGGTCAATATCTTGTCCTTTGCCCTTGCGACGGTACAGGGCTGGTGCCGAAACAGCTCCTTCACCACGCTCAGCTACCTCATTCCGGTAATAGGCCTCCTGTTCATGTTCCACGCGAACCCCTACGACGAGGAGACCGGCACCGCCAGCGACATTTACTTCCTGCATGAGGTAGCGGCGTGCATAGAGAAGAACCGTCCGCTTACCATGATAGGGTGCTCTATCGGCGGCTTCTATCAGAAAA
>JAFZOA010000708.1 GCA_017550775.1 Ruminiclostridium sp.
CGCATGGGAAGCTGCCGAGAAAGCCGGTATCGCCGACGATATACGCGCAATGCCTATGGGTATGCAGACGCTTGTCGCGGAAGGACAGGGCGGTATTTCCGGCGGTCAGAAGCAGAGACTCATGATCGCCCGTGCGATAGCACCGAAGCCGAAAATACTGATGTTCGACGAGGCTACCTCTGCGCTTGACAACAGGACGCAGAAACAGGTCTCCGAAGCGCTCGACTCTATGGGCTGCACAAGAATTGTAATAGCACACAGACTTTCTACGATAAAGCATTGTGACAGGATACTCGTTCTCGACGGCGGAAATGTCATCGAGGACGGAACCTACGACGAGCTTATCGCAAAGGGCGGATTTTTCGCGGAGCTCGTTGAGAGACAACGGCTTGATAATGCGGGTTAGCGGATAAAAGCGCTTTGATAATTATACTGTCTGCCTTAAGGCGCACACAATTTCGTGCTTCGTCACGATTTAAATAAGCGCGCTTTGCACGCACCACAATTATCAATTGTCAATTATTAATTTTACAACCGTTTGACGTGACACAGAGAAGGTGCAGAAATGAGTATAAGAACAGCACAGATGCCGGATTTTGATGTCGTCCGGAAGATCACCCGCGAAACGATCCGGGAGATATATCCTCACTATTATCCGGGCGGTGCGGTGGAGTTTTTCCTGAACCACCACAGCGATGAGAACATAGCAAATGACATTTCAGCCGGACTTGTCTTTCTGTGCTGTGATGCGGAAGGCAATACAGCCGGCACGGTCACTATACGGGAAAATGAGATTTGCAGATTGTTCGTCCTGCCTCGGTATCAAAGGAATGGTTACGGGAAAGAGCTGCTGGAATTTGCCGAATCCGAGATAGCAAAGCGCTATGAGGAAATAGTCATTGATGCCTCGCTTTCGGCGAAATCCATTTATCTCAGGCGTGGGTACAAGGAAACTGAATACCACACGATCAGAACTGAAAACGGAGATAACCTTTGTTATGACGTTATGAAGAAACAAGTGAAATGAAAAGGAGCTATAGCTGATACCTGTGTGTGTCGGCAAATTCCGGCGCAAACTGTACCGCCGCAGTCCTTTTCGTCAGATTGAACACGACCGAGAAGTTCTCATCGCCGGGAATATGGTTCCCGTGCAGCAGCCGGAACGCAGTTCCTTCATCGACGATCCCGTCGTGCGCATCAAAATATTCCCGATATGAAAGGCATCTGTCCTTGCCGAAGCCTTCCATGTCGGGATTGTTATATATCAGGAAAAAAGTATGTTATCAGATTTGACAGACCGACGGTTTTTCCTGTTGTCCCGTTCCCGGCAAGCGTGACGCAGGACATTTTGTACGGCGTGTCGAGGTCGTGACAAAGCAGAAAATCCTCCTCCGGATCGCGGGCGGTAAATCCGGAACAGTTATGCTGTACCCTGTATAATAGCCTTATATCGTTTTCCTCGTACAGATACTTCGTCCGGAAAGCCAGCATATCCGGGATATCTTCCGCGCCGCGTTTCAGATATTCTTCCACCGCATAATCGCCGTAGTATGTGTTCTCGTAGACATTCTCGCAGCGAATCGACAGTCTTATTCTTGTTTTCATTTTTTGAAACGGAACATTTTTTCCTCCGGATTCGTATATATTGTGAGATAATGATTAATGATACCATACTGTATTGTTTTTGTCTGTGCGTGCTTTTTTATCATCAGGATCGGTATATACTTGCGTTTTACGGGAATTTGTGGTAGAATATATGCAGATCAGATCAGCGGGAGGAAGCTATGAACGATAACGAATTTAAGGTCCTGATGATAGATGATGACGAGCTTATCGCGCGCTCCACGGCGGAGTATTTCAACATACTCGGTCTGAATACCGCATATGTCACGAGCTATAACGCGGCGGTGGAGTTCCTTGAAACACACAGTATATCTCTCCTTCTGCTCGACATAAACCTCGGCGACAGATCGGGCTTTGAGCTATGCAGGAAGATACGGGAAAGCTATGATATGCCGATCCTTTTCATAAGCGCGCGAACGAGTGACGACGATGTGATAATCGCGCTGAACATCGGCGGTGACGACTCCATCAAAAAGCCGTACACGCTGAATGTGCTGTTTGCGAAAGTAAAAGCGATACTCGGAAGA
>JAFZOA010000709.1 GCA_017550775.1 Ruminiclostridium sp.
GGCGGAAAATACCGATGTAGAGTTTTCGTCTCATCGAATGAAGAATGAAGGCGGTTTCCATGTTGATGTTGTTGAGGTGCCTGTTATTCCGCAGACATATACCTGCATCAGAATAAACGTTGATAATTATGATGAAGCTTATGAGTTCTTTATATCAAGAGGATTCAGAGAAGCAAGAGGCTTTGCTCCGAGCACTACAAAAAGCAGCAAATATGCGTATCTTGTTTCCCCGTCGGGTTTCATTATAGATATCTGCGAACACATCAAGAAGAAGACAGATACGAATACATAATAGCCCGATGCTATAAAGGAAATCTTTGAAATTAAGAAGGAATCATTATGAAAATCACAACATTTAACCCGTGCATTCTTACAAAGGATGCTGAAAGCACTATCAAGCTTTTTGAGGAGCTCGGCTTTGAGAGACACCACACCAAAGAGGGCATCGGCATGAACAGTGCCACAAATGTACGCATGAAGGATGCCAACGGCTTTTATGTGGATGTTTCGGAGTCTGTGGCGGAATATACCGTCATCCGTATGAATGTGGACGATCTTGATGAAGCAACGGAATTCCTGAAAGCGCATGGGTTCAGAATGGCAAGACACGAGGCTGCCGATAAAACGATAGAGACAGGCTCGTCAAAGTTCAACATCATGGTATCGCCGTCCGGATTTATTATGAGCGTATCACAGCATATCAAGAATTAAGACCGAAAGTGAGGAATACGTTCTGTGAAAATTACGACTTTTGACCCTATGATAGCCACAAAGGACATCGAGCCGGTTGTCCGGCTTTTTGAAGAGCTCGGTTTTGAGAAAAAGCATGATGTATCGGCGAATGACGGAGAAAAGGACGTTCGCCGTGTGCGTATGAAGGACTCAAACGGGTTTCATCTGGACATCGCGCAGATAGGTGACATTCCGCGCGATATCTCGCTTATCCGTATGAATGTGGATAATTTTGATGAAGCTTACGAATACCTGATCGGTAAGGGCTTCAAAAATACCAAGGGAGACAGCAAGGTCGAGACAAAGACCAATGTTTCCGCAATACTCGCTTCTCCGTCAGGATTTCTGATAAATCTTGTCGAACATTTCAAGGATTAATAAGGAGTGATGACCTATGAAGATCACAACATTCAACCCACTAATCGTCACGAAAGACGCGGAAGGTGTTATCAAGCTGTATGAAGAGCTTGGCTTTGAAAGACGCCACACCATAACGGTGCAAAGCAACGGAAAGGACATCACAAGTGTGCGCATGAAAGACGCAAACGGCTTCTACGTTGACGTTTCGCAGGTTGACGGACTTCCGCAGGATATGACAATTATCCGTATGAATGTGGATAATTTCGACGAGGCGTACAAGTTCCTGTCCGACAGGGGCTTCAGAAACTCCAAGGCTGACGATAAGACAGTTGACACAGCGTCAAACAAGTCCGCGATGATGATATCGCCGTCCGGTTTTGCATTCGATCTTTGCCAGCATATCAAGTGATCTGAACGATCGACAATAGTTTCAAACCGCAGGATCCCTGCGGATAAAGCATTAAAACAATCATTCTTGAAAGGAAAAAAAGACTATGAAAATCACAACATTTAACCCCATGATCGTAACAAATGACGCCGAGAACGTAATCAAGCTTTTTGAAGAACTCGGATTTGAGCGCCGCCACATGAAGACCGGTATCAATGACAGCGATATTTCAAGCGTTCGTATGAGATACACAGGCGAAGACGGAAAGATATTCCATGTTGATATAGCTTCTGCTCCCGTTCCGAAGGACATCACAACTATCCGTATGAACATCGACAACTTCGACGAGACATACAAGTTCCTCGAAGGAAAGGGCTTCAAGAATTCACAGGGCGACAAGGTGACCGAAACAGGCTCGTCCAAGTCCACAATGATGTTCTCGCCGACCGGCTTCCCAATCAATATCACAGAGCATATCAAAGATCACGGCTGATAAGGAGAAAATGCAATGAAGATCACATCATTTAATCCGTCGATACTTACAAAGGATTCGGAATCGGTAATCAAGCTTTTTGAGGAGCTCGGCTTTGAGCGCAGCCATACCAAAACCGGTGTGAGCGAAGAGGACGTTTCGGTCATCAGAATGAAGAATGCGGACGGTTTTCAGCTTGACGTTGTTCAGGGTGATAATGTTACCCGTGATGAGACGCTTATCAGAATGAATGTCGATGATTTTGACGAAGCTTTTGAAAAGCTGACCGCGCACGGATTCAAGAACATACACGAAAAGATCACGGAGACAGGTTCTTCAAGATCGGCTGTAATGATCTCGCCGACGGGATATAAAATTGCAGTTATTAAACACATCAAAAAGGAAAACGAATAGTATGAAGATAACAACATTTGACCCGATAATCATACACGGACTGAAATAATGTCCTCACGGCTGCCGCAGAACGACATCGTTCTGCGGCAGTTTATATTTTTAAACAAGAAAAAACTCCTTCTGCCACAAAGCAAAAGGAGTTTTGCTTGAATATCCTCGATCAGATAAAGGAGTCTACCGGAGCATCATACTCTGCCGAGCCGAAAGCGAGCACAAGTGTGAAGATATTCGGTAATAAGAGAAGTCCTACGCCGAATCCGCTGCTTTTTCCGAAGACTTTGGCCAGTCTGAACGGGAACATGATCGCTACTACGATGTCAAGGATCGGAACTAAGAGTAAAAGGAACTTGATACCGCTTCCATAAACGATCTTGAAGATCACATAAAGATTAAGGAAGGGAATAAGGCTCTTCCAACCAGCTTCTCCGGCCTTTGTCAGGATCTTCCATTCCGCGATTATCAGCAGCACATAGAAGAATATTGCTATAATAACATAGACAATAACTGATCCTATGCCAATACTGAGTGCTAAATCTTCATTCATAGTAATTTCCTCCCTTCCTGAATATTTTATAGTTTTTTTTAAAATTAAAAAACTAACATAGGAGTAATTTGCCGCACGGCGCAAAAAAGTCATATAGAGCACCATACAAACTATAGATATAATACCACTTTTTTTACATTTGTCAACATACCAAGCAACAAAATTGGCATTTTTGTGCATATTTACAATTATAGCGTATTTTTTTAGCAGGATATCAATTGACTGCGTTATACCGTTATGATATAATTAGTACAGGTCATTATTCGTTTGAAGGGAGAGATACTGATGAGTGAAGATATCGAGAAGGTCATGACCGAAGAAGTTGATATGCCCGGGACAGAGCCGGTCGAAGAACCCGTTGAAGCGACTGTTGAGGCGGCTGTTGAAGGCTCCGCCGAAGCGGATGCGCCGAAAAAGAAAAAAAGGGTAAACAGAAAGAGAATACACGAATTAACCGCTGAAAACGATATGAAGTATTGCGGTCCTTTATCGTACAGGTATTTCAAACTGTTCGGCTGGATATGCATCGTTATATCGCAGATGGTTGTCGTTATGGGGCTCCGTGTCACCCTTGTGCATGATGATCCCGGTATTTTCAGCAATGAGACTCTGTTTACGACGATAACATCTCTTTCGCTGCCTTTCCTGCTTATTTCGAACTTTGCCGTGCTTCTTAACGGCCACAACAGATACCCGAAACTTCTGCTTATAAACGGAAGCATATCGATAGGCTTTATCGCGTTCTACCTGCTTTTATACTATCACTACATACTGCACGCTGTTTCGCCTTTCTTCGGCGGTAAGCTTGAGGCGGATGTTGGTCTGAATGAATTGCTTATGCGAGATGAAACATATCATGGTTATTTTGCGTTCAACATCTTCCTTGATATGTTCTTGTGTACTTTGCTGCTGTTCTTTGCAGACTATACGCCAAAGAAGTTCTTTAAAGGAAAGAAGATATACATATTCCGCGCTTTTTCACTTATCCCGATACTTTATGAAGCAACGTCGGTAATTGCCAAGATCCTTGCGACAAACCGTGTCATCAATCTTCCTATCGCGACATATCCTTTCCTTACAACAAAGCCTCCGATGAGCTTTATCATGTTTATGCTCATGGTGCTGTACATCAAGCGGCGTGAAAAGATATTCAGGAAAAACGGAAAGACGCACGAAGAATACAGAGAATTCTGCAAAACGAATACAAACTCGTGGCAGTTCTCCAGATACTTTAATTTTATCATCATATCTTGTTCGATCATCGACTTTTTAGTTGCTATAATACTTGCATTTGTTCATGCAACAAACGCAGGATTATCGTTTGATAACTTTGATGCCGTTGCAGAAGTTATCGAACAATGGGGATTCGGCGGGGCGACTCCTATGCTGCTTCTCGTTCCTTTTATGCTCCTGTTCTCTTACACAAGAACTCACAAAAAGAAGATCATAGACTCGATCATACCTCTTGCAGGTGTAGTAGTGATCGTTATCGTCTATGTTGACGGAATTTTCCAGCTGTTGAACGGTTTCGCCGGTCTTATCAAAGAATTCGTCACAGAAGCCGCAAACAGGATCTGACCGTAAAGAAAAAATCAGCATTATTACAAGAATCAAAACCACCAGTTGAACTGGTGGTTTGCACCCGCCCTTCAAGGGCGTAATACGGACCTAGCGCCTGGAGGCGCGCCGAAAGGTCTGGCAACCGCATTAATTTCACAGGCAGCCGCTAAAAGCGGCTGTTTATTTTTGGGCTAAAGCGCCCAATAAACTGCTCCATTCAGCAAGAATGGAGCAGTTCTATTTTTTTATTGCTGACGGGCTTTTGATAATTCCGACAATCTGTCTTCGCGAGTTCGTCCCCGGTGAACGTGATGTTTTCTGTAATATAGTCCTTTTCAGCTTCCTTAGTCTGGCTATCATTTTTCGCCGATTTTTTTAATTTTTGCTGTATAGTTCGGACGCTGTCATAAAAAGTAATACAATAGAGCGAAAGTATTACTATAAGTCGAGTGAGTGCGAATGAGCGAATATTTATATTTTTATAATAGATACCGTAATTTGTCAGGCAGGTATCGTGCGGTATTTCTGTATCATTGCAATGTGGTCTGTATTTACTCGCGGCGCTGGAAGTGGCTGTCTGACAAGATACGATCAGACCAAACCTTTAATTACATTTCGGATAAAAAACTACGGCTGCATGGCAAAATGATCTGCAGCCGTAGTTATTATACGTCGATCTCGTTTTACTAAAGATTTCAAGGACTTTTGCTGAGTGCAAGCGATGTTGTCGTTGTGAAACAAATTGTGACATATTGCGCTTTATTCGTTGGATGTATTTTCCTTTACTGAGCTTTTAGCATTCGTATGTGCGTTATTAATAGTAAAATGTGTAAGAGTTATCGAATAAATGAACGGTGAAATTGTTGAAAATTAATAAAAGGCTTGATATTACCGTTGCGGTAATATATTTTTTATGAGATATGTGTTATTATAAAAACAGAAAAAACGTGCAACCTATCGTCCCGATATTCTGCTTATATTGTTGTGAAGCAGTTATCACTCCCGCGGATAATTAATCAGAAAGAATGGCCGATATTATTCCGTTCATAATGTATGTCAAGCAATTCATACTGCGATGCCGGGAACGCGTGAAACGCAGGAACGGTTCTGAATATGTTTTGAAGCTGCTCCGAGGCTGGAAGTGATTCCGGCTCCGGAGCTTTTTTATTCAGATAAATAAGAATATGGAATGCTCTGTGAGGGTTTATAAGTGAACGATCTGCTGACAACACAAAAAACAGCAGCCGCTCAGGACTGCTGTCTGTAATCTCCGTGATGTTTTCGGGCGCTTATGCTGTTATTGCGGCCGGTCATCTATATCCATTGGTTTACTGACCTGCATCGAGTCTCTGACGTTCGACAAGCTCCGCGAAAAAACCGCCCTTTGCGATAAGCTCGTCATACGTTCCGTCCTCAATGACATTACCGCCGTCGAGTACGAGAATACGGTCACAATGCTTTATCGTAGAAAGTCTGTGTGCTATGACTATTCGTGTGCAGCCCATAGAGTCGTGCGCTTCCGAGACCTGCTTCTGCGTCCTGTTGTCAAGTGCCGAGGTAGCCTCGTCAAACATAAGTATCTTCGGCTTCGGAGCTATCGCGCGGGCTATCATAAGTCTTTGCTTCTGGCCTCCGGAGATGCCGCCCTGACCTTCCGCGACGAGCGTCTGCATGCCCATCGGCATAGCGCGTATATCGTCCGCGATTCCCGCTTTCTCTGCGGCTTCCCATGCCTCATCGAGAGTAAGTTCGGGAGCGGTTATAACGATGTTCGAGTAGATGTCTCCCTGGAACAGCCCTCCGCTCTGCATTACCGTGCCTATTTTTCTGCGCAGAGAGCAGAGGTCGAGCTTGTTAATGTCCTTGCCGTCATAGTAGATCGCACCTTTTTCTGGCTTTTCGAATCCGAGAAGCAGACGCATCAGCGTGGACTTGCCACAGCCGGTCCTGCCGACTATCGCGACATATTCGCCGGCCTTTATCTTCAGTGACAGATTGGAAGCCTGGATGCTTGTAAGGCAGACTGTCACGAAAATCATTCCAAAATATGTGACGGGTGGGAATCTCTTTGATCTTATTGTTAAGTACACGTCCAAATACTGGCTGTTTTTACTGTTCGGTCTTGGACTTATGCTGTTATGTCCATTCATGCCGCGGAAATAAAGAAATGACGAAAGGTCGTTTTATTGCGCTGTTGGTGGTCGGTTCAGCCTGTATGCTATACACGCCAATGTTAAGCCTCGAAAGCTTTGTAAGTGTGAGTGAAGCAGTCACTCCCATAATGGCCGGTATTGCGAATGTACTGACCGTTTCTCTGTATATAATGCTGTTCTTTTTCGGCGCGTTGATAGTAATATACGCGTTGTTCAGATATCTGAAAAACAGAAGAGTTGTTTTACCGGAGCATCTTACGATCGGCTTGTATTGTCTGATCTGTATAGCTTTTGGCATACTTGTATCTTACACCGATTTCTGGGAACAAAAAGGAATTACCTGTTTCTTTATGATGATGATCTATGTCGGGTTTCTTATGCTCTATCGCCCGTACATTACGTTTCTGATACTCGGCACCTGCTTTATGAGTTTTTACCATATACTGCTTACTTTTCAGGACGGCGTTACATTCAAGGCGAAAGAGGTCGATATACTCGGCACAATAGTTAATACCAGCTCCGGAGACACTGTTAATTATATCACATTCTTTATTTCGCTTACCACAGTATGTTTTGCAATCTATCACGGTCGTCTGAAAGAAGCAAGAAAGGCATATAAGCTCAGAATGGCTGCCGCCTCGCTCGAAAGGAAGAACCAGGAAGCGCATGAGCTGTTCGTACAGACCGCCGAGGCGCTGGCAAGCGCGATAGACGCAAAGGATCCTTACACCAACGGTCATTCCGTCCGCGTTGCCGAGTATTCGAGGAAAATAGCCGAGAATGCCGGCAAGACCGCCGACGAGTGCGAAAATATCTACTATGCGGCTCTGCTTCACGATGTGGGTAAGATAGGCGTGCGTAAATCCATAATCGCAAAACCGGGAAGACTGACGGATGAGGAATTCGAGCAGATAAAGCAGCACACCGTCATGGGCAGCCAGATACTCTCGAACATAAGCAGGATACCGTGGCTCAGCATCGGTGCGCACTATCACCATGAGCGCTACAACGGCAGAGGCTATCAAAGGTGAGGAGATTCCCGATATCTCGCGCATAATCGCCGTTGCGGACGCTTATGA
>JAFZOA010000710.1 GCA_017550775.1 Ruminiclostridium sp.
ATGACAGCCGAGATGAAATACATTATCGACGTGAAATGACTTAACCCCACATAAGAAGAAAACGAAATGCTCAGGTCAAATCTGTGGATGTCGGAGATCCATGCTGTCGCAACTGCGGTCACGGCAGTCAGCAGAAAAAGGATGCCCACTATTGCCGGGATCTTGTTCTTGTCCATTCGGGTCACTCCTCTGATCGCGTTCTGCTTTCTCCGACTGTTATTGCTGATATGACATCATGTCCGAGCTTATCGTTCACTTCGTTCTGCACCTGCTTTATCGTGAAGGTAGATATCCCTTCCGCCGACGGCTCCCCGAGATTTATAAGGCAGGCGTACATATCTATTTCAAGCAGCTTCCCGTCCTTTGTGAGAATATCATTTATCTCTATGCTGCTGCTAAGTTCCTCATAGTGGTCATATTTGAACAGTCCCTTTCCGAGCCCGTCATGAAACAGAATCGAGTATGACTCCAATCCTTCCCCGACAAGAGCGGATATCTCCGTGTACTTTTCCGCCGCCGCCGCTCTTTCGCTCTCCGCGAACAGCGACAGGAACCGGTCTTTGTCGTTGTTGTCGAGACAGTACAGAACACATGACCCGAAATCGTTGATGATCGGGTCGGAGAATACGTCTGTCTTGTCTATCGGCGTGTATTCCGCCGGTATCTCCTGCGGCTCGTAGTATTCTATGATTTTCCCCGCCTTGCAGACAAGCTCGTCGCCGTCATAGATCGCAATATACTGCAAGCCCCTGTACTTGTCTTCAAAGTATGAATACGGGCACAGTATCACATCTGCCGTATATAGGTTTCCGCCGCCCGCATCGATATCGCCGACCTCGAACCGCATTATCGCATAGTCAACGGAATCCCGCACAAAGTGTATCGGTTCATTTATCTGCGTTATCTCCCCGTATGACTTTATACTGCCGCCGACGCCTTCAAAAAAGCTGTCTGCCGCTGCGCCCGTGTCGTCGTTCCTGTTACTTTCGCAGAAAAGCTCCCGGAGTTTTTCTTTATCTCCGTCGGACACGGCAGCCATTGTTTCTTCACATAGCTCCAGCCCCTGTTTCCGCAGTTCTTTCCATGTCGGCGCAGTAAGTCCGTGTATCAGCGTGCCGGTGAAGTCAGCCACCTTACCGCACCCGCCGAGCATTGCCGCCGCAAGTATCATCGCCGGAAGCTTCATAAACTTTCTCATATCGTTACCGCCGGTAATGTCAGTTTTCTTCGCTTTCTCTCTGTTCCCGCCTTCTTCTCCTTTGCTCGCGGTTGTCCTTTTCCGACTCGAATATTTCCACCGCGGCATCGGTAAGCTCGTCCGGCCAGACCTTCCCGTTTTCGACGACATTCGCCCACGGAGCGATATTTTCGTAGTCGTGGTCGAAAACGATAGTGTACGGCGGGCCGCAGCGGTCATCGACGGACATATACAGGTGTCTGCCTGTTTTGTATATCTCCCTTACCGCGTCGTCGTGTGAAACGCTTTCGTCGAGCTTGTCATATATCTCCTTCGTGATCTCGTACAGGTTATAATTCCTGCTGTCGCCGTATTCGGCTGTATAGCGGTCGTTTTCCTCGTCGAAGCAGGCTTTCCAGTAGTTTCCCTTTTTGAACTGCATTTCCGGTACTCCTTTCATTGAATACATAATGATCCTGCACATATTATACCATATACGACCCTGAAAATCAAGCCGTTTTTATCGCTGCACCGCCGTGGCCTCTCCGCCGGTATCGCAGAAAGACGCTTTCCGGCAGACGGGCGGCAAAAAAGCACCGGGGAGAGAATGATCCCCGGTGCTTTTGATCATATACAGGAGCTTTGCGTGTCCTCCGGTTTTTGAATTATCCGTGATGGTTGCATGATCTTGATTCATGATCGTCTTTCAGTTCACCGGTATAATTCGTCTGGCCGGTCGCAGCGCTGACTATCACAAAAGCTCCGCACGTTATGCCTACGGTGATTATTGAAGCAACTGTATCCAACGCTGTTCTTCCGTTCTCAAGATCAATATTCGGTACATGAGTCGCTACTAACGTTTTGGTAACAACATCTAAAGCACCGTTTACTGTTTCCGGCAGATCGTCGCCCTTCAGATTCGCATACCTGACCGCACTGGCTATTGCATCCGTCCAACCGATACTAAAGCCGCCGCCCGCCGCGCTTTCAAGCTCGTCGGGAGAAAGCTCGCCGTCCTGTACTACCTTATCTGCGAAGAATGCCTTGATATTCTCCTCTGTCGCGTCAACGCCGTTGGACTTGTAGAAGTCGAGTACTGTGTTGTTCTTTATCGCCTCGCCGAACTGCTTTTTGAGCTCCTCGCTCGCTGTGATCTCACTTTAAAGTTCCTTTAAAGTTTTCATGGGTGTGACCTCCTTGTGTTGTTTAAGCCGGTTCATCCGGTCTTTGTATATTTAACCGTATGAGCCGGGAAATTTTGACCGGGTTTTTGAAAAAAATCTGAAAATTTTCCGGGCGGCGTGAATGTTTCTCTACAATATAAGCAGAATACCGGGGGCGCGGGTCGCGTTTTTGGGGAAATCTGCACATTAACGCTATGTAACACCGGGAATATTTGTTATATTATACCAAATTCCGTCCGAATAGCAATAGTTACATTGTTTTCAGAGGCGTATTCGATAATTTTAACAACAATATCAAATAAAATTTGTTCAACAGTAACAAACACCGGGACCGAAGCACACGCAGATCGCATCGGTATCAGGACTGCTGAGATCGGATATATAATTCTTGCAAAATCGACGGTTTTATGGTATAATTCAAAGAAGCGAGAGCATATCGCGTTCGACCGGCAGCTACGGGCTGCATTTTTAAACAATGGAGGCAAAGATCAATATGGATTACAGGATATTCAACAATACCGTATATATCCGCCTGGACAGAGGCGACGAGATAATCGGGAATATCATCGGAATTTGCAGAAAAGAACAGATAAAGTCCGCGATATTCAGCGGTATCGGCGGCTGTATGAAGACCGAGATACAGACCTTCATTCCGGAAACGGGAGCATTTGAAACGCAGACGATAGAAGGTATGCTGGAGCTTGTCTCTCTCAACGGCAACGTTGTCACAGACGAAAACGGCGAGTATTTCCACCACACCCACGCTATGTTCACATTCAAGAAAGACGGCGGGCATCACTCAGCCGGCGGTCACATAAAGTCGATAACCGTGCTCTATACTGCCGAGATCGAGTTAAGACCGGTCGTCGGCGGCGCGATAAAGCGAAGATCCGACCCCGAGACCGGAACGGGCTTCTGGGATTTCGGAGATTGACACACCGGTACGGAGCGCGTAAATAGCTTTATTTTTGAACGAGCTTAAATTCTGACATGAAAAAGATCTATTTTTTTGAACCGTGGTTCTTCCTGTTTTTCGGGGTCTTTCATCTGCACAGGATATGGGGACTGATCGACAGAGAAAGCTACGCAGCGTTCTGGCTGAATGTAATGGAAAGCAAGGGCGTGATATATTTCGCGCTGATGATAATTCTTTCGGCTCTTTGCATACTTGGTGTCTGTGTGTTCTTTAAGGAGCTACGGAGCAATTACCCGTGGCGGTGGATATATCTCTGCGGCGGCGCTTATCTGTTGTTTGACCTGTTCGCTATCGCAGTCGGGCTTGGATTCTGGCGTGATCTGATATTGATGATGTTCGATACTTCCGCGTGGTACTGGGATCTGCTCTGGGGCGGATTTATAATTCTCGGCGGACTGGTTTTTGCGCTGGGAACAGCGTTGCTTTTTAAAAGGGAAAAACAAAAACATGGACAATAACTTACAATGGATAAATTCCCGTGATGAGCTTGTTTCTGCGCTCGAAGCCCTCGGTTATCCCGCAGAGCTCGGCGACGCGATCGCAAAGCACATCGGCTATCCAAAAGGCATAGAGCGGATGATATCGTATCTGAGGCAAGTCAGACCGAACAAGGTCGAGCTTGTTGTTGACGAGATGATCTCGATAAGAGACGAGATCGACTCGTGGCTGGAGAAGAAAGCGAGTCAACGGGCGAATGCCGCATATACCGAAATGCTGAACAGCGCTCTCGATGATGAGTAGAAAACAGCCAAATCAAAATCGAACTACCGTAGTTATTTACAGACTTGAAAGGGCGTTGTGATACTCAACACTTCGAGAGGCGGGCTGATAGATTCCGAAGCTCTGCTTGAAGGCATAAAGGTCCGTATGGTGGGTGCTGCCTGCCTTGACGTTTACGAGGATGAAGCAGACATCTTCTTCGGGGACTGGTCGGGACATATCCTGAATGACGAGCTTCTGTCTCGGCTTATCTCCATGCTGAACGTCATTGTAACATCGCGCCAGGCATTCCTGACGGAAGAAGCGCTTAACAACATTGCGGAAACCACGATCGGCAATATCGAAAACTGCAAGAAAGCGCGAAAGGTGTTTTTATAACACAGGAAAACATGAGTATCACCGGTAAACGAGGTGGAATGTATGAGCGAAATATGGAACCCGTGGCACGGCTGTCATAAGCTGAGTCCGGGGTGCGCGAACTGCTATGTTTACAGGCGTGACGAGAGCATCGGAAAAGACGCGTCCGTCGTGACAAAGACCGGCGATTATGGTCTCCCGCTGAGAAAGAACAGACAGGGGCAGTATAAGCTTACCGCCGATAACGGTGTAATCTATACCTGCATGACCTCGGATTTCTTCCTCGAAGACGCGGATGAATGGCGGCAGGAATGCTGGGATATGATACGGGAGCGCAGCGACCTGCATTTCCACATCATCACCAAAAGAATAGACCGCTTTGACCCTCCGCCCGACTGGGGCGACGGCTGGGAGAATGTGACGATCTGCTCGACCTGCGAAAACCAGGACAGAGCGGATCACAGGCTCCCGATATTTCTGAACCTGCCGATAAAGCACCGTGAGATCATCTGTGAACCTATGCTCGGTGAGATAGATATGGAGAAATACCTCGCAGCGGGGCTGATCGAAAATGTTGTCTGCGGCGGCGAGTCCGGAAACAATGCAAGGCCGTGTGATCTCAGGTGGATACAGGACGTGCGCAGACAGTGCGTCCGGCACGCTGTATCGTTTTATTTCAAGCAGACCGGAGCCGTATTCATCAAGGACGGCAGAACATATCATATCGAGCGTAAAATGCAGATGCCGCAGGCGAAAAAGTCGTGTTACAGCTACATCCCCGGTACGGGAAGCGCCGACGGTATCGTGTATAAGCTCCCGGAGCGGGGGGAGCTGTTCGCGGGGCTGAGCAGATCGGAGTTCAGGCGCCGCTTTCATCTCTCGGCAAAGGACAGGGAGTATATCGCGGAGAAAGGTCTCGGAACTATCCGAAGCCACGCAAGAGACTTCGTGGAGAAACGGTTATCCGCGGAAAACCCCGACAACGACGGAAAGCAGACACCGATGAAAGGACACCCCGTCTTTATCGCACAGCACGCGACAGCCTGCTGCTGCCGGGGGTGCCTGGAAAAATGGCACCATATACCCGCGGGCAAGGTGCTGAATGAAGCGGAGCAGGAATACATCGTAGATGTGCTTATGGACTGGATAGAAGCTGATCGTAAGAGGTAAGTTTAAGGAACCGCTGATTAAATCTTGCACGTCGCTTGCATTGCATCTTTTTGCCGTCATCTTGCACAAAAATCCCCTTGACTTGCGTAAAGCAAAAAAAACTGTAACTGTCTTGAATAATCCGTCGTTTTGTAATATAATACAAATTAAGAAAATGTCCTGCAGGATATTAAACATAATGTACCGGATAAAGGAGCATCACTTTATGAAAAGGCTATCAGAAAAACTTCTTTCCGCATTTCTGGCGGGAACAGCAGTCTTTTCCGCGTCAGCAGCTATGTCTGTAACTGCCGAAGCTAAAACCGGAGTTGCTGTAAACGAAAAAAACTTCCCGGACCCGATATTCAGGAACTGTATCCGAAAAGCCTTTGACGAAGACGGCAACGGATATCTTGACAGCGACGAGATCTTTCTTGCACGCAACGTCCACTGTGAAAACCTCGGTGTCCGTTCGATAAAGGGAATAGAGCACTTACCTTATCTTACGGGGCTGTGGTGCAAAGGCAATCACCTAACGGAAATGGATCTTTCACATAATCCTGAGCTTGTGGGTATATGGTGTTCCTTCAATGATTTTACCGATCTGGATTTTTCCGACTGCCCCGATCTTGAATGGGTGTACTGCTTCAACTGCGATCTTAAAACTCTGAATGTCAGGAACAATCCCAAGCTTGCATATCTTGAGTGCAACGCGAACCCCGATCTTAAAGAGCTCGATCTGTCACAGAACCGTCTGCTGGAAAACCTCTTCGCGAGCAACTGCGGACTTACATCCCTCGACCTGTCAAATAATCCCGAGCTCTGTGATCTCACGGCATTCTACAACGATCTGGAATATGTTGATGTTTCAAAAAACACAAAGATGAAAAGGCTCGATATATGGCATAATGAGCGTCTTAAAAATATAGATGTCAGCAATATGAAGGACCTTGAATATCTGAACGTTGCGTGGACTGATATGTCGGAGATCGATGTAAGCCACAACCATAAACTTTACGAACTTGTCTGCGGGTACAACAAGAGCGGGAAGCTCAGATCCATTGACCTTTCTCACAACCCGGAGCTTTCATATCTCGGAGTCGAATGCAATACCGAGCTTGAATCACTTGATCTGACCCATAACCCGAAGCTTTATTACCTCATGGCGTTCGGCCTCATGCAGATTGACCATATAGATATAAGCAAAAACTTCCGCCTCTGCAAAGCATACAATGAGGGAGAATATGTGCACGAGACCGAAAATCTCGGCTATGTATATTCCATGACGCTGGATTACGGCGGGAGCGGCGATCCCTTCGATCAGCTCAGATACTGCGTTGCTTTCGATGATGATACAAAGATTACCGCAAAGTTCAAAGGGAAAAATGTTCCCGACAGCATAATAGATACAGACGACGGTCATTCCGGTTCGGAGCGTTTCGTTACAAGATACGGTGCGGTGCAGACACTGTATGAGCTTGCGGGAAAGCCCTCGGTAAGCGGAACTTCACGATTTACAGATGTTCCGTCCGACTGCCCCTACGCAGACGCGGTAAGGTGGGGCGAGGAAAACAATATCTGCTTCGGTTATCCCGTACTCGCAGAGGATACCTTCTCGGGCAATTCCCCCGTGACAAGACAGGATTTCGGACTTATGGCGCACAGATTTGCGACGTGCATGGGGCTCGGTACAGCCTTTGACTACGGCAGAACAGACTGGTTCGACGATTTCACGGATATAGATTTCTACGCGTGGGGTCCTTTCACATGGTCGGTGCAGTTCGGTGTGGTGTATCTCGAAGAAGGTGCGGCAAGATGCTATCCTTATGGTAGGATAACATTCAGCGAGTTTCAGTCCGGACTTGATAATCTTATGGATCTTGACGAGGCGGCATCTTATTCCGCGAAGGTCGGCGGGAATTACGGAGCCGATTACGTCACGGACAGCACCGAAGGCAGCGCAGGTGCTTCGTTACCGGCCGTCAAAGCCGACAAGGTCGGTGAGAACGGCGTAAAGCTTGTGTGGAGCGCACTTTCCGGCGTTGACGGCTATATTGTACAGATGCTTGATAACGGTAAGTGGAAGAACGTTAAGATCATCAGGGACAGAACAAAAACATCGGCGTCTATAACAGGTCTCAAAGCCGGAACAAAGTACACTTACAGAGTACAGTCATTCACAGTGCAGAACGGCAAAAAGAACGCAAAGACCTGCTGCAAAGCGACAGATATCATCACCCGTCCTGCCTCAGTCAGCAAGTTCAGCGCTGTCGTCAGCGGCAATAATATCAGACTGAGCTGGAACAGGAATAAGAACGCCATGGGATATCAGTTACAGATTTACAAAAACGGCAGGTGGCAGGTCATAAAGAATTACAGCGGCGACAGGCACACCGGACATACTGTCAAAGGGCTCGGAGCGGGAACATATAAGTTCCGGATACGTACATATATGACCG
>JAFZOA010000711.1 GCA_017550775.1 Ruminiclostridium sp.
ATATGTCGGGAGATGATAATTTGGAACTTTTAGTTCAATATATAACATACAATTTTATGACGCTGATGATATTGATAATACTGTCGGCGATGATGCTTGCGAACAGAAAGATAAATGTCCCCGCTTCGGGATATTTAAAGACTTCAGCCGTACTGCTTTTTCTTATAACGATAGGAGCCTTTGTGGGCGAGTGGGCATCGGGTTTTACCCCCGAAAATACAGCCGATCTCGGTCCCGTCATCGTTATACACACGGCAGCATCGGTATTCTGCTATATCTGCCGGCCGTTCGTTATCCTGACGGAGCTTCTTGCGATAATTCCGAACGCCAAGCATAAATTTCTGCTTGCGATACCGGCGCTGATAAACAGCGCAATATACGCGATTGCTCCGTTCACGTTTAAGCTGGTTTTCACATTCGGCGATACGAACTCGTTTTACAGAGGCGATCTCGGATATACAATATATGTCGCTATGTTATTCTATGTGGGTGCTCTCATATTCAGTTCCGTGAAAAGATTCAGGACACGAAGCCGTTCACAGAATATCATCATAGGCGGTATGACGATTATTACGATAGCCGTGACGATAATGGAGGCAACATATACCGGCCCCTCATTTACCGAGCCGGTGATGGCGCTTGCGATACTCACGTACTATATGTATCTTGTTACCATATATCAGCAGGAGATAAGGGAAAGCCTCGCGGAAAAGGAGCTTCATATCGCAAATGACAAGATGAAGCTTTTACAGCAGCAGATACGTCCTCATTTCATATACAATTCCCTCGGTGTAATACGCTCGCTTACAAAGAAGAATACAGACAAAGCCGTTGAGTGCATCGACAACTTCTCCGAATATCTGAAAGCTCATATCCGCGCCATACAGGCGGCAGAGGTCATCCCGTTCCGGAAGGAGATCGAGAACGTGGAAGCTTATCTGGCGCTTGTGCAGGCCGACCACGATATGAACCTTACGATAATATATGACATTCGGGAGGACAAGTTCGGGATACCGCCTCTGACGCTCGAACCCCTTGTTGAGAACGCGGTGAAGCACGGAATATCGAAAAACGGCGGTGTTATCACTATTTCGTCGGAATACGATGACGATAATATTATTATAAAGGTCACAGATGACGGTTCAAAGCCGGAGGAACTGACTCAAAGGGAGCAGGATCGCCTCGGTATAGGTTTTGAGAATACGCGGCAGAGAATAAGCCTGCATTGCGGCGGAACGCTTGAGCTGAAGACTACAGAAACGGGAACAACTGCAGAGATTAAGATGCCGAAGGAAGGGAGCACGAATAAATGAATATACTTGTAGCGGACGATCAGCATATGATCGTTGAGGATCTGATCGACGAACTCAGAAAGATAATGCCGGACGCAAGGATAGAGGGAACTTCCGATCCCAGAGAAATAATAGGAATGTGTAAAGATGTAAATTTCGATGTCGTTTTTATAGATATCGAAATGCCCGGAAGGAACGGTATAAGCATCGCCAAGGATCTTCTGAAACAGCATCCGAAAATGAACATCATATATATCACGGCGTATGATCAGTACGCTGTGGAAAGCTATGAAACGTTTGCGAGCGCGTTTCTTGTAAAGCCGATAAGCTCCGCAAAACTGAAGAATGTTCTCAAAAATCTGCGTCACCCGGTATCTGACATAACCGACGAAAAGATAACGGAACAGTACGCCGGAAGCCCCCTTGTGGGCAGGAAGATCGAAAAATACCGCAAGGAACGCGATCTTTCAAGGGCAGAGCTTGCGGAGCTTATGGATGTCGCAATGCCGACGGTCTATCGCTGGGAGACCGGGGTACGGATACCGGACATGGTGACTATTATGAAGCTTGCGCGTGTACTCGGGGTCAAATACGACCAATTCATAGATGACAGCGATCTTTGATACCGGAAATATGGAATTCTGACATTCAGAGGAATGGAGCAAAACAAATGAAAAAAAAGAAACTTCTTGTACAGGTCGGTGTGCTGATAGCGATATTCTTCGTTGTTATGCTTGCTGCGGGCGGATTTATCATTTATGGTGGAAGCACAACGATGTACCTGAACGCGAAGAACGAGATGATAGACCGCGATCTTTTGCGTATGCGGGACTTTGTCGAGAGTGTTCCGGGGATATCGAGTCTTCTCGATTACTGGCGGGACAATCCCGATGATACAGTCCGTGAATTGACGGAAGAGGAAACAGAAAAAGGATATGAGATATATGCCGGCGAAGACTGGTACGGTCTGACGGATGAGACCTTTGAACAGATCAATGATTATCAGAAGCTCGCTATGGCGCACGATTATTACAGCTACTTTGCCGGAAGGCTGAACGATGAACAGCATGATTTCGGCTACGGGGCAATTTATTGCATAGACATAAGTCCCGAAAACGAGGGGTTTATTTACGCCAAAGGCGACGGCGAAAATCTCTATGAATTCACTTCGCTCGGAGGTAAGCTGGATATGGATATATCCGGACAGCGAGCTGTGCAAAAGATCCTTTCGGGACAATACAATTCCACCGAATACGAAATAGTCGATGATTACAACGGGAAGAGCGTTTATATAGGATATGCTCCCGTAACCGTGAACGGCAATGTGAAGTGCGCAGTCTGCATCTTCTACGACTGGAGCGAGTTTCAGAAGAGTATGAGCCAGAACCTGTCCGTTATGGTGATAGTCGGTCTGGCCGTAATGATCATTGTCTTTTTGCTTCTTCTGAATTATCTGTATTCTATCGCGCTGAAGCCTGTAACACAGATACAGAGCAATGTGCGCGAATACCGGGAAAATAAGGACAGCGTTCAGATCGTCGAAAAAATGAAGCAAATAAACTCGGAGAATGAATTCGGAGTGCTTGCGGACGATATTTCGGAACTTGCCGAAGAAATGGAACGGTTCACGAACGAAAATATCAGGCTTGCGGGTGAACAGGAGCGCGTCGCGGCTGAACTCGACTTTGCGACTAAAATACAGAGCGGGTCTTTGCCGACTGAATTTCCCGCGTTTCCGGATCGCAGTGAATTTGAACTGTACGCTTCGATGACACCCGCAAAAGAGGTCGGCGGTGACTTCTACGACTTCTTCCTTATTGACGACGATCATCTCGCGCTCATTATCGCGGACGTTTCGGGAAAGGGCGTACCGGCTGCGCTGTTCATGATGTCATCTATGATACTGTTACACGATCGTGCGCTTATGGGCGGGAAGCCCTCCGAGATACTTGAATTCGTAAATGAGCGGATATGTTCCAAGAACCCGTTTGATATGTTTGTAACGGTGTGGCTCGGAATACTTGAAATAAGCACCGGAAAGCTGTCGTGTGCAAACGCAGGACACGAATGGCCCGAAGTAAAGACCAGCGAAGCCTTTGGACTTATGAGGGACAAACACGGCTTTGTTCTCGGAAGTATGACGGGTATGAAATACGGAACTTACGATATACAGTTCCAAAAGGGTGATACCGTGTTTGTCTATACAGACGGCGTTGCGGAGGCGACGAATGCTTCCGGTGAGCTTTTCGGAACGGACAGGCTGACCGAAGCCCTCAATACAGCGCCCGACGGCACACCGGAGGAGCTTGCCGCGGCTGTGGGAAAAGCGGTCAGCGAGTTTGTCGGAGACGCGCCGCAGTTTGACGATCTTACAATGCTTTGCCTTAAATACAACTGAAATAAGCCAAAAGCCAATTATGGCGTTTCCCGGAATATTACCGCTGCGGTAATAGATTTTTTCATATTTTTATGCTATAATCAATGGTATAAGAACAGAAGTCTGCATTTACGCGCAGACAGAACATATCGGCAAACGATCGAAACTTTGTAAACGGAGGTCAGAACACCTTGAAAACATTACAGGAACTTTACAGCGAAATAATCAAGAACGATGAGCTCAAAAAGCAGTTTACCGAGGCTGCGAAGAGTGGCACGACAGTTGACTTTGCAAAGGCTAACGGTGTGGAAACTACAATGGACGAGATCAAGGGGTTCCTTGAAGGTGTGCATAAAGCTGACGGTGAGCTTGACCCCTCCGAGCTTGAAAACGCCGCAGGCGGTACATGCGTTTCCTCCAATAACAGCGATGAACCCAATTGGTCCTCATTATCTATCGGTCCCAATCCTGCAGGCTGCGTCAGATGGTGAACATAAGTACAATATGGAAAAGAAAAGAACCGGAAATGCCGACATTCTGGAAGAGTGCGGCTGCTTAAGATTTATAGAAAAGCACGAAGAGACATTTATCGCGGGTCTGGAGTGTTCAGTTCAGGACGCGTTCCGTCTGCTTGATGACAGTGCGGTGAAAGCGCTTCGGAAAACGCTTCGTCAGCGTCTGCTGTCATTGTACATACAGCCGCTTATGCTGCATATTAACAAGGCGATGCAGCGTTATGACCCTGTCGGTGTGATGCTCGGCAGAACAGACCCCGAAGCGCTTCGGAAAGCTGCGGCGGACGTCCTTCGTTGTGCTGAGGAAAACGCGGGTGGCGTTGATATATGGCTTCACGAGCAATATCCCTTGCTTGAAACATACACACAAAGCGTGCGCGATAACACAGCGGCGGCATTGCGGGAATTCCTTGAACGGGTAGTCTCGCGGAAGGTCGATATATCCTCGCTTTTGCCGGAGAATAAGCCGTTTGAAAGGATAACCGGTCTTTCGACGGGCGGCGCGGATATGCACAGGCACGGCAGATGCGTGATAGGTGTCACGACAGACGCGGGAGTATTCTACTATAAGCCGCATGACTGCCGCATAGACGCGCTTTACGAGCGGATAGTGTCGAAGTGGTTCTCCGACTGCACCGAAGCGCCGAGGGTACTGGAGGGCGACGGTTACGCGTTCATCTCCGCGCTTGTACATACCCCTGTGCAGTCGGAAGCTCAGATCGCGGAGTATTACCGCAATTTCGGCATACTTACGGCATTGTTCCACGGGCTCGGCAGCAGCGATATGCACCAGGAAAACATCATGGCGTGCGGAACAAGACCATCGGCTATCGACCTTGAAACCCTGCTGAACCTGAGCGCTGCGGACAGAGCCGGACAGACGGCGGAAAATCGGGATAAGACGGTGGAGGAGTTCGCGCTTTCGGTGATGCGCACGGGCGTACTGCCTGCGCGGATATACAAGAGAGGACTGATATCGCCGTTATACTGTACCGATGATCGGGTCTCGTGTCTTCCCGTGTATGACGGAAAGAGGGTAACCGTTGAAGGATATGAAAACGATTTTTTGGAAGGCTTTTCGGAGGGCTACGAACGTATGCTTGCCCACCGTGAGGAGATAAAAGCAATGCTTGACGAGTATCGCGGTTCCACACTGCGTATCGTTGTGCGCAACACGGTATATTACGCGCATATATGCGCAATGCTGCATCAGCCGAAATACATGGTCTCCGAAGAAGCCCGTCGGAAGGTATATGATATGCTCGGCAGTCCGTTCACGGCTTCCGGTGCCGAACCTGACCGCGAGTTTGTGGAGTATGAGTGGAAATGTGTGCTGCAAGGCGATATACCTTACTATTGCACCGCGCTGGACAGGTTTGACCTGTGCGGTGAAGATCCGGACGAGACAGTGAAGCAGGGTTACTATAAACGCAGTGCAATTCAGGCGACGATACGCTTTCTTGACAGACTTTCACCGGAGGAAGAACGGTTCGAGCTTGATATCATACGAACAGCGTTCGCCCATGCTCCGCTCGATGTGCCGAAGCCGGAGGGCAAAACGGCTCTTGCCGTGTCTCCTGCCGGCAAGGACACTCTCGCTGCGGAAGTGCGGGATATATACGCAAAACTCAAAGCCGATACGGTTCGCTGTACGGACGGCAGCCCGATGTGGATAGCTACGGCGGAAACGCTTGCGGGAAATATGGCTGTCGGAAGGATCGCCGCTTTGTCCGACGCGGGAAGATTTCTTGCAGAGCTGGTATTATCTGGGCTGTTTACGGATGTTCACGATGAAGCCATGGTGCTTTCGGAGGAATGTACGGAACGGATAGTCTCGGATCTGCGCTTTATGAATGAAACTGACCTCGGGACGGAGAGCCCGGTATTTCCCGCAGGACTTTTCGGCGGTGCGGGAAGTCAGCTCCTGTCTTTGCTGAAAATGTCGGAAGCGGGTATCGCGGGAGCCGATGAAGCGGTGAAGCTGCTGATAAACGCACTGGCGGAAAAGAATGTATTTGAAAACAAGAAAAATACCGCAGCCGAAGGCAGCGCGGGACTTATAACTGCGCTTGCGGCTGTCGCATCGTTTTACAAGGAAAGCGATCCCGGACTGTACGGCGGGATAACGGCTGTCCTGCGTTCCCGCGCCGACAGCCTTGCGGAAGCGCAGCCCCCCGAAAGAGCCGATATGCCCTATGGCAGCGTGGGATACGGAGCCGCCTTTGCCGCCGCTTACGGAGTTTTGGGCGAACAGAAGTACGCCGAATGTGCGGAGAAAATGTTCAAAGCTGTCGAAGAGGAGTATTCCACGGAGCTCGGCGGCTGGTGCGACTTTGAAGCCAAATCGAAGAGGTTTGCTGACAAAGGTCCTCACGCCGCGGGCATATTCCTTGCCGCCGACTATGCGCAGGAGCGGCTCGGAGCTGCGGACAGCGCCGTTTCCCGTGTCCGCGAGCTCGCGCTGAGCAGTATGCTCGCGGAGGAGAACCTTTATCACGCGGACACGCTTGCCGAGGGCAACGCTCTGACAGCGTTGGCACTGCTGAAAGCAGGTGAGCGCGAAGCGGCGGGAAGGTTGCTTGAAGCGATGAGGCAGAGGGCGGAGAAAAACGGCTGTTATCAGGTCACAGAGCCGGGAATACGCAGTTTCTTCGACCCCTCGCTCATACACGGCACGCTTGGCTGCGGGGCAGCGATGATACGCTATATCAAACAATAACGGGTGACACATATATGGTAAAGATATTTGCGTTTGCGGCTTCCTGCGCGGGAGAGAACTCCCACACGGCGAAAATGGCTGACACTATCGCGGACTCAATAAAAAGCAAGCTCGAAGCGCAGGGCGAGACCGTCTCATACGAGCGCATGACGGGGGCAGATGTCCGCATAGACTACTGCTTGTCCTGCACAAGCTGTTTCACCAAGGGGATATGCCCGCTTGACAGCAGGGACGGCTGCAAAGAGCTGAAACAGAAGATACTTGACTGTGACATATTCCTGTTCGGAAGCCCGGTCTATCTGTGGGCTATGTCGGGTATCGCAAAAAGTCTGCTTGACCGGATAAGCTACTGGGCGCACCGTTTTGAGTTGATCGGAAAGCCGTGTGTGGTATTTTCGACCACCGACACGAGCCACGGCCCCGAAGTGGCGAATGAGCTCGCACAGCATATGAGCTTCACCGGCGCGGTGACAGTCAACGGCGGGTGCAGTACATACAAGGGATCGGAACAAGACCCGGACGATATCGCCGAACGTGCTGTCGCTCTGTACAGAGACCCCTCCTCCGGAGTGACCTTCTTTCAGCAGAA
>JAFZOA010000712.1 GCA_017550775.1 Ruminiclostridium sp.
CCGTAACGGCTGTTGACATAGCTGAAATTGGAGAAATCCGCCATTAAGAACACAAACCTGTCGTTCTCGAACACGTTCTCCATGTACCGCACAACGTGGGTCTTGAAGCTCCGGAAGTTCATAAGTCCGGTCAGGACGTCGTAGCTTGCCGCGTAGTTCGCGTCATCACGCGCCTTTTCCGACTCGCGCAGCTTTATGAGGTAGGAGAAGATAGTCCGGGTGAGCTCTTTGAGCACCTTGGCTTCCTCGATCGAGCAGCGGTACGAACCCGCGGGATCCTGGAAGCTCACCATGCCGATAAGTCTTCCTCCGCGGAAGAAGCCGCATACGGTGGAGGAGCCTATGTGGTTGGAGGAAAGATAGGCTGTATAGGCGTTGTCCTTCAGTATGGTATCGCTGTCGGGATAGACCGTGAGCAGGAAGTTCTTGTCGAACTGTCCGCAGAAGTCGTTCAGCTCCTTGTTTGAGAAGCTTATCGTGTCGGTGCGCGCGGCATCGGCGCTCTTGGAACGCCAGATATAGGTGTCCTTAAACGTTCTTCCGTCAGCCATGCTTTCCGAAACGGCTATCCTTCCGAAGCGGAAATGCTTTCCTGTCTTCTCGATTATCGACTTTACCGCGGAATCCATGTCAAGCCCGGACTCCGCCATTTCAAACGCGCTGGACAGCAGATCGCCGGAAAACCCGGCGGAGCCTCCGAAGAAGTCCATGCCCTTCTGATAGCGCTCAACGCGGGTAACAGGCTTTTCGTCGTCGGCAGGAGGCGCTTCCTCGCCGGAATAGAACGTAAAGCAGCTTTTTCCGGCGCGCTTGGACTTGTAAAGCGCGATATCCGCCTTCTTATACAGCTCGTCGAAGGTATCGCCGTCCTTCGGATACAGCGCGATACCAAGGCTTCCGGAGATCTTAACTCCGGTCTCGTCCTCCTCGTCATTGTAGATAAGACTGAATATCTTACAGATATCGGCAGCCTTTGATTCGATGTGGGATTTATGGTTCATTCCACGCAGGAACACTATGAACTCGTCGCCGCCGATACGTCCGATAACGTCATTGGCACGGAACAGATCGGACATTTCCTGCGCAATATCGGTGAGCACGCTGTCGCCGAACAGGTGTCCGAGAGTATCGTTGACCTGCTTGAAGTTATCCACGTCCACGATGATGAACGCGTCGTATGTATCCCGGCTGTCGGTGCGGAGAAAGCTCTGGATAAGGGTCTTGGTAGCGGTCTTGTTGTAGAGCTTGGTGAGCGGGTCGCGCTCCGCCTTGTCGATGAGCCGCTGATTTGCGATCTTTATGGTACTGATATCCTCGACCTTGCCGACGGCTCCGCGGTATTCGCTCTCTCTGCCGCGGCGGTCGGTCTTGATAGTGAAGCGGTACCAGCGATAGTCCGGGTCGGTGGGGAGCTTCATGCGAAGCTCGAAAACGCCGCTGTCAACGCCGGTCTTAAGGTTGTTGCAGATGAGGCCGTAGTTCTCCTCGTCCTCTTCACAGACATAACCGCTCGTGTTGAAGTAGGTCTCGAAATCCTCGACGGCGAGACAGTTCACGAACGTGCCGCCGACATTCTTGTACACCATGAGCTTGTCGCTGTTCTTGTCGTAACGGAATATGTAGTTTGCCGAGATCGCCATGACCGCAAACATCATGTCGATCATCTCGGCGCTTTCCTTAACGGTGCTGTTCATATCAGAAACGTCGTGCAGCAGTACGCTGTATCGTCTCTCGCGTCCCAGCACCTCCATGCTCACCTCGGCGTACAGCGAGATATGCGACCCGTCAAGCCTGTTCATATCCACGTCAAGCCCGAACACCTTGCAGTTCTTGCCCACAGCCTCCGCCTTGGCGATAAGCACGTTCGCGTACTCACGCCCGAGCAGTCTGAAACCGTACTCGTTGGGCTCGATGTCGAGGTACTGCTTCTTGGTGCAGCCGAGCAGCTCGAAATACATATCGTTCGCCCACGTCAGCCTTACGCAGTTCCCGTCGTAAGCTAACACAGCCGCGGCGCACGGTATCTCACCGAACAGCATATTTTTCTCGGTCGTCTCACCGATAAACTCCATATCCATCCCTGCTTTCAGATCAGTTTTTTTCAGCTATATAATTTTTTCAGTTATTTCAGTACAAGTCTGAGATAAGTCTCAGCATAGGTAAGATCCTTTTTGTACGCCACACGAAGCTTTCCGTCGGAGATCATTACCATTCCGAATATCTGCATTTCCTCGCCCTTATTCAGCGTGTACAGCTTCGACGCTTTCTTTGTAGCGAGGTTATATGAGTACACTGACTTGTTCGTGTTGATGTAAAGCCGTCCGTTGGCATACTCAAGTGACGCATAAATGTCGGTGTACGAGTGTGTGCCGTATGGATATTCGCTGGTCACCGTCGAGTTTCTGCGTGAATACCACGCGCATTTGAGCTTCATTATTACATTGCTCTGCTGCGTTTTCGGGTCGTACCTGCACAGATTCACAACGCGCTTACCTTTCTCCTTGCCGCCGTTTGAGGCGTAGAAGTAGTTTCCTCCCACATAGCACAGCTTGCACCGAAGATCGCGCCAGAACGCATTGTCATAGCTCTTATCCGTCGCGGCGGGACAGTCCCCCGCGACAACCCAGTTGCTGTGCATATCAGAAGTTTTCCTGCACAGGTCGTCGCTCATCATGAAATTGTCGTGAAGCACGCACCCGTACTTGTCGTAGCCAACATTCTTATAAGTATCGAGAACATCGTCGAGGGTAAGATCGACGTGGTACCAGTTTTTACCGATCTTCACATAGTTCCAGATATGATTCTTGCTGTTGGAATACACTGTGGTACACTCGATCCCGAGGTAATATCTCAGGATATACTCATACGCGAGCGAATAGCCCTGACATACGCATAATTTATCCACGAGACAATTATAACCGCTGTAATTGGTCTTGGTGGTATCATATCTGCAGTTCAGGATAATATAATCATGCACATACAGTGCTTTATCGAGGTCGCTCATATCGCTTGTGATGCCCTCCACAACCTTTCGGGCTTCCGCGTCGAAGAGCTTACGCGCGTATTCGAGCTTACTCTGCGGGATAACGTAGTCGAACCTGACGGAGACTATTCTGTTGTCGTAGGTCGCATATTCCAGCGCGTTCTCGACGAAGAAGAACTCGGGGTGGGAATAGTACGTCGAAGCGATCATCTCCAGTGTTTTTTCCTTTGACCAGCCGTACTTATCCACGAAACCGGTTATATCAATGCCGTAAGTATCGTATCTTTCAAAATGCTCACCGAGGTAATCGGCGAACTCATCTATCACACTGTCGGCGTAAACGCTCACCGACAGAGAAGAGGCAAATAATATAACGTAAACCAAAACAGCCAGAACCTTCTTCATCGGGAACCCTCCGAACACCAAAAAAAATACACCAATTTATATTATACATCTTTTCCGCCAATAAATCAAGCTTTTTTTCCAATCTGTCTGTAAACAAAAAAACAGTTGACACGAAGCACAATATGTGCTATAATAAATCTTACACACATACAATATATAGTTTTCGTTTTGACAAAGGAAGGGTAAAATGAAGATCATCAAAAGAAACGGCTCCGAAGAGAGCTTCGACCGCGGCAAGATCACCGCAGCGATATCAAAAGCAAACGAACAGAGCGAACCGGACGTGAGAATGACAAAGCTCCAGATCGAGCGCATCACCGAGAGCGTGGTCATCGCCTGTGAAGAGCTCGGACGTTCCCCCGGC
>JAFZOA010000713.1 GCA_017550775.1 Ruminiclostridium sp.
CTTTGAACACCTCTTCCGGCGTATCGAACATATTGCGGCCGTATGCAATATTCTCTCCGCATTTCTCGTAGGTTATACCCGCTTCCTTGAAAGCTGTGCTGAATCGCGAACCGTCGGGGCGGTTATGCGAATAGTACGATGTGAGTTCGTCGGCTCTTATGCGGCAGACATCGTGGACTCTTGCGGAGTACCAGAGCTCTTTGACTCCCGCTTCTCTGCGCGCGTCATTCACAAGTTTGAGCATCGTGAGGTATATCGTGTCGTCATTCTCGAAAGTACCGCCGCCGATGTTGGTTATCGGGGGACGGGACGTCGTTCTTGCGGCAGTACCGGCAGCTGTAGCGGTAGTCTTTGCCTTGGTGGTCGTTACAGTCGTTGCTTTCGTTGTGGTCGCAGTCCGGGCTGTCGTTGTTGACGCGGTGGTGTCCTGCGATATTATGGAATTGTCCGTGCGTTTGGTCGTAAGGTCGCCCTGCACTGTGTCCTGTGTGCTGCTTCCGGAAGAAGACGCGGCGGTGATATATGTCGTGGTGACAGCCGAGGTCGTGGTGTCATCGCTGTGCTCTGTTCTGAATGCATCAAGCTCGTCCGAAAGCAGGGTGATCTCGTTCGGATTTACGGGAATGCCGGACTGATCCCAGACATCATCTTCCGTGCCGGAATGTCCGTTGTTTATTATCCCGTAGGGCGAGAATGAACCGGTGGTGGTAGTTGTGTCAACTGCCGAAAGGGCGGCGGGCGGAGCGTCGGGAAGCGTGAATGTCGCGTATTTTTCGGAGAACATCGTTTCCATAAGCGCTTCGCTCGCGAGGGTGACTGCGGGAACTTCGTCATCGTCGTCGGAGTAAGCAACTGCGCCCTCAAGGATCTCGGAAAAAACTACGCGTTCGGGCTGTTCGGCATTGGAAATGTTTGTATAGATAAGAAAAGCGGAAAGAAGAACGCACAGCGAAAGAACTGCCGTAAATCCGCGTATGGAATTTTTCTGTCTTCGCGTGAGCATCTGCTTCCCCTCCTTTTTCGTGTCGTTTGCGTATAACAATACAAAGTATATTTTACGACAAAAGACGCGATTTGTCAAGACACCGGAATATGTTGACAAAATGCGGATCGGAATATGTGAGAGTGTCCGGTCATGGATATTATTCGTTTCATCCCCCGCCGGAAGGCAGGGAATGAAACATATTATAAGCACCTCGAAATGTCCTTTTACGAATATGTTGACAAAATGCAGACGTAATGATAGAATATGGTATGCAGTTGAGGGGAGGTGCGGCCGTGAAAAGAACGAAAATCATCATTATTACAGTCGTCTGTGTGCTTCTCGCGGCAGCCTTTGTCTATGCTTTCATAGCGTTCGGCGGAAGCAGCGAAAAGCACATTGCCGAGATAACTTCGGACGGAAATGTCGTCCGTCGAATCGACCTTCTGACGGCGCCGGACGAGACTTTCACGGTGCACTCCGGGGACGGGTACAATGTTGTCTGCGTGAAGGACGGTACGATCTGCGTCAGCGAGGCGAGCTGTCCGGACAAGATATGCGTTCATCACGGAGAGCTGAAAACCGAGCTCCTTCCGATAGTGTGTATGCCGAATAAGCTGATAATCACGCTTGTATAGCGGCGCAGCAGCAGTGATCTGCATGCTGTGCCTGACGAACGCACCGTGTATCGGATAATAAATAATGCTTGACAAATCAGGAAAATGATGATATAATCATAAATTGAATTTGATAATCATTTTCAAATCTTTGGAGGAGCTATGGCGGTATATAAAACTATGCAGCGCAGAATGCTGCTTGATTTTCTCGAATCGCACAGCGGCGAGTCTTTCACCGTAAAAGAGCTTGTAGCCGCGATAAACAGCGAGCATAACGATACCGTTCCTTCCGAGAGCACGATCTACAGGCTGATGCGCGAGCTCGTCGATGGCGGCACCGTCCGCAAGGACGTCGATGTCGAGAGCAGGGAGAACGTGTATCATCTCGCGGCGAATGCGGACACCGGC
>JAFZOA010000714.1 GCA_017550775.1 Ruminiclostridium sp.
ACTCGCGGCGCTCACTCCGCCGGAGTTTGACGTGGTGCTGTACGACGACCGCATGGAGCATATCCCCTACGACGAGCCGACGGATATCGTGGCGATAACAGTCGAGACCTTCACCGCGCGGCGTGCCTACGAGATAAGCGCCGAGTACCGGAAACGCGGTGTGACGGTGGTAATGGGCGGTATGCACGCGATGCTGATACCGGACGAGGTGCAGGAGCACTGCGACTGTGTGATAGTCGGGGACGCGGAGCCGGTCTGGGCGCAGATGTGCGGGGACTTTCTCAGCGGCACCCTGAAAGCCCGCTATACCGCCCGCCAGCCGGAATGTCCGCAGACCGGGATTATCGCGCGGCGGGATATCTTCGAGGGCAAGGGGTATCTTCCGATAACGCTTCTCCAGTTCTCCCGCGGGTGCAGCCACAGGTGCAGCTTCTGTGCTTCGTCGGTGTACTTCGGCGCGCACCATTACTGTAGGCCGGTGGAGGACGTGGTAAGGGAGATAAAGTCCCAGAAGCGAAAGCTCCTGTTCTTCGTGGATGACAACATCGTCTGCGAACACGAGAAGGCGAAGGAGCTGTTCAGAGCGCTTATCCCGCTGAAAGTCCGCTGGGTGAGCCAGGGGAGCATGGATATGCTCAAAGACGAGGAGCTTATGCGGCTCATGGTGAAGAGCGGCTGCCTCGGGCTCGTCATCGGCTTTGAGAGCATTTCTCCCGGCTGCATCACCGAAATGAACAAGTACACCAACCGTGCGGCGGCGGGCGGTATGTACGCTCACGAGATAGCGGAGCTCCGGCGTTGGGGGCTACAGACATGGGCGGCGTTCACGGTGGGACACGACGGCGACACGTTAGAGTCTATCCGCGCCACCTGTGACTTCGCTATACGCAACAAGTTCACGTTCGCCGCGTTCAACATACTGATGCCGTACCCGAACACGCCGCTGTACGAGCGGCTTGAGAGCGAGGGGAGGCTGCTGTACGGCGGGAAGTGGTGGCTTCACGAGCAGTACCGCTTCAACTACGCGAGCATAGTGCCGAAGAACATGACCCCGGACGAGCTTACCGAGGTGTCCTTCGACTGCCGACGACGCTTCAACAGCGCCCGTTCCATATTCACGCGCGCTTTCGAGCCGCATACCAATATGCGCACGCCGTACAGGTTCATGACGTATCTGATCTACAACCCGCTGTTCCGCAAGGAAGTTTTCAAAAAGCAGGGACTGCGGTTCGGACTGGAGAATTAGGGAGTTATTATCTATGAAGACAGAATTCAGAAAAGCCGAATCAACAGATTCGGAATTGCTGATAGATATTTACAATTCTTCGTTCTATGACGATCATATAAGATACGGCGGATGCCCCGCTTACGGAAAGACCACGGAAATGATGAGGCAGTCGATCGTTGATTACCCAAAATTCATAATTCTGTGCGATGAAAGACCGGTTGGGTGTATCTCATGCAAAGAACTGCGGCAGGGAATATATGAGATCGGCTGCTTATGTGTTATCCCGGAGTTTCAGAGAAAAGGCATCGGATCGTCCGCAATTGATTTTGTCAAGTCATATTACACCGGTTGGAGCAGCTTTACATTGGTTACTCCGGCAGATAAAACCGAAAATGTATTATTCTACACGAAAAAATGCGGGTTCGATATCCGGTCATATGAAACGGACGGAAATGTCAGAGTTGCCCGATTCGTTCTGGAAAGGTAAATTCAAGCAATAAGGAATGAGGAAGCATGAAAGGAACTGTAAAACAAATAAGTGAGGTCTCCGCGCAGGATATAGATGCAATGTTCGCGCTTATGGACGAGTTCTACGAAAATATGGACAGAGCGGTGTTCGAGCGCGACTTCTTCGCGAAGGACTACTGCATTATCCTGCGTAACGACGAGGACAGGCTTGTCGGTTTCACGACTCAGAAGGTAATGTCCGTGAACGTTGACGGGAAAGAAGTACACGGTATGTTCTCCGGTGACACGATAATTCATAAGGACTACTGGGGCGATACCGAGCTTTTCCGCGTCTGGGCGCAGTTCTGGTTCCCGTTCGCCGAGCGGTATGACGAGTTCTGGTGGTTTCTTATCTGCAAGGGCTACAAGACCTACCGCATCCTACCGCTGTTCTGGCGGGAGTTCTTCCCGTCTTACAAGGCGGAAACGCCCGCCTACGAGAAGAAGATCATCGACGCATACGCTAAGCTCCTGTACCCGGACGAGTACGACCCCGCGACCGGCGTGATAGAGTATAAGCACGTCAAGGACAGGCTCAGAGCGGGTGTCGCGGACATCGACGAGCACCGCATGAAGAATAAGGACGTGGAGTTTTTCAGCGCCGCGAACCCTCACCACGCGGACGGAAACGACATTGCCTGCCTTGCGAGAATAGACCGCTCACTTCTGCGGAAGCGTGCTCCGGCGCTGCTGTTTGAATGAGCTCCGCGAGGATCATCAACGGTGCGTGCAGGCTGCTGTACGGCGGGGAGTACAGGCGGTTCACGGCTGTACGCGATGTCGGCGCGGTGCAGCGGGACTACCTTCTGTTGCTGCTCCGGAAGAACGCGGGAACGGTGTATGGGCGCAGATACGGCTTCGCGGGGATAAACAGCTATGAGAGCTTCGCGGCGAATGTCCCGCTCACCGTGTACGAGGACTATGAGCCGTACATCACGGACATTTCCGACGGCGCGGAGAACGTGCTTACGGCGGAGAAAGTCCTGCTGTTCGAGCCGACCAGCGGTTCGTCGGGCGGGAAGAAGCTTATACCCTATACCGCCTCCCTCAAAGCCGAGTTCCAGCGTGGTATCAAGCCGTGGCTGTACGACATATACACCAACGTAAAGGGCGTGACGGCGGGGAAGAGCTACTGGTCCATAACCCCGGTCACCGGCGGAAAGACGTTTACTCCGGCGGGCATTCCGATCGGCTTCGAGGAAGACTCCGCGTACTTCGGGCGGTTCACACAGTCGCTCATGGACAGGATATTTGCCGTTGACGGGAGTGTGAAGTTCTCCGGAAGTATGGAAGACTTCTGGTTTGAGACCGCGCGACAGCTCCTTACCTGCGGCCGACTCACTCTCGTTTCTGTGTGGAACCCGACCTTCCTGACCCTGCTCTGCGGGCATATCCGGGAGCGCTTTGACGAGCTGATACCCCACCTTTCTGCGGCACGGGTCCGTGAAGTTTCCGGGGCTCTGTCTGAGGGGCGCTTTGACCGCGTATTCCCCGACCTGCGGATAATAAGCTGCTGGGCGGACGGGAGCGCGGAGCAGGACGCAAAGGAGCTTAAAAAGCTGTTCCCGACGGTGTATTTGCAGCCGAAGGGTCTGCTCGCGACCGAGTATTTCGCCTCGTTCCCGCTGGTCGGCGAGGAGGGCGGGAGACTTTGCGTTACGTCGCACTTCTTCGAGTTCAGGCGCTCCGACGGAGTAATACTCACCGCAGACAGGCTTATTCCCGGCGA
>JAFZOA010000715.1 GCA_017550775.1 Ruminiclostridium sp.
GAATACCGCAGCCGTGCCCGTGACATCAGAAATGCAATAATCACGTACAACGAGGAAATGGCTGCTCTGACAGAAAAACTCAATAATGCCGAAACATACGAGGAGTTATTAAAGCTCTACGATGAAATGTCAGCGGTATATACTAACTATAAGGAACTGCTTAAAGAGCTTCACGATCTTGCCGCCCCCGACGAGTACAGTTCCGAACAGACCGAGATCGCCGCCGCTCTTGACACTCTGCTGGAGCTTCTGGATAAGACTCTGGGGTATATTCAGATAGCCCGGGATTTCGTTGAAAGCTTCTACATTCTTCTGGACAAACACTATGATACGTTCTCTCAGATATATACCGATATCACCGACACAGCAATGGACAACATCAACAATATATACGAAAGCGACAAGGACGGCGAGCTCCGTAAGGCGTATTTTAAGGATATTTTTACCGATGTGTCCAACATCAGGTCAATTGTGGAACAGTGTAATGACGGTATATACTTTGACGACGCGCAGTTCAAGGAGAAGTTCATTGGAATGCTCGATAACGGCATTGTCGCCTGCGGAGAGGTGGCGGGAAGAACTCCGCCGGAATACTTTAAAAACCAGCACAGCGCTTTATGCACAGCGTCTGAAAACCTTAAAAAAGACTTTGAAAACATCAGATCTCTTTATCTTTCGCTTGACGGTATGAGAGAGGATTCCGAAGCGGCATCGCATATAACTGAGCAGCTTAACAATGCGCATTTTGACGAGATTTTAAATGAGATCATCGGTCAGGAGTCGTAATATTTGCTTATAACATAAAAACTGTGTTTTCTCCACCCGCTCCGGCGTTGGAGAAAACACAGTTTTTTATTATGGTACCTCTGGATCCGTACGAAAAAACAGGCTCTGTTGACATACTAAAGTATTGACGACGACCCGATAACCGTGTATAATAGTAATATGAGATGATATACCGTCTGCACACCGGGAGAACTACTTATGAATAATAACAGAATAACTATCGGTGATATAATAAAAAGCTTCGGCGTGAAAAAACTTGCCGTCGCGACACTCATTATCCTTTTCTTTGTCGCGATCATCGGCGTTTACAATTCCCTGCTCTTTTATACGACGAGAAATGCGATAACGGAGAACGGAGAGTTCAACGCGGTCAAATCCGCCGAGCAGTTCGACAAGTACCTCTCGTCCGGCAAGGACGTTGTAAGGATAGCGGAATACTCGCTTGAACGGTTCATGGAGGAAAACGCTTCCGGGGACGAGATACTTGAATACCTTCTCCGCGAGACCGATACTGTCATAAATTCGCTCGTACCGAACACCACCGGTCTGTACGCGTACATAGACGGGGTGTACTATGACGGCGGCGGCTGGGTCCCGGACGATGACTACGTCCCGACGGAACGCCCGTGGTACATCGACGCTGTCGCGCATAAGAACGGCATTGTTGTGGTCGATCCGTACCTCGATATGCAGTCCGGTTCGGTGATAATCACTCTCGCAAGGTGCCTGTCCGACGGTAAGAGCGTGGTCGCCCTCGACCTTACTATGGAGGAAATACAGACTCTTACCGAGAAGGCTTCCGCAAACGACGACTACACCGTGAAAATGGTGCTGTGCAGCAACGGCACGGTCGTTGCTCATTCCGACAAGAAAGAGCTCGGAAAAAACTATCTTGACGAGAAAGACACTCTCGGCGCCGCGATAGCGAAAAAGCTGTATAACGACCCGGAGGTCTGCTTTGAACTCGATTTCGGCGGGAAGGGCCGCCTTATATACGCCGTACCGATACAGGACGACTGGTACAGCGTTTCGGTGGTCGAGTCCGAGAACACATATCTCCCCCTTCGTATTCTTATGGTCGCGAGCGGCTTCGCTGTGATAGCGACCGTTATGATACTCGCGGTGATAATATTCCGCTCCGGGCGCAAGGATATCGTGGCAAACCGCCTCAACTCCCAGCTTTCCTCATCCGCGGATATCTATATGTCCCTCTGTGAGCTCGATGTCATCAATAATACCGTGAGCGAGATCAAGAACGTCAACCCCGCTATCGCAAAAGCGGTGGCGAACTGCGGGAACAATATGCAGGAGGTCTTCTTCGGCATCATGAAGGGGCTCCCCGACAGCCCGACCAAGCAGGACGCGATAGATTTCGTGGATCTCTCGACCATAAACGAGCGTTTTGAGGGCGTGAAGGTGCTCACCAACGAGTATCTGAGCTACGGCAACATCTGGGTAAGAGCAAGGTTCGTCGTGTCCGGACGCACCCCCGAGGGAAGAATATCCCGTATCCTCTGGATGCTCGAAAACATCGACACGGAGAAGCGCGCCAGGGACAAGCTCACAGAAAAGGCGGAAAAGCTCAATTCTCAGCTTTCCTCCGCCGCGGATATCTACATTTCTCTTTGTGACCTCGACATAATCAACAACTCGGTAAGCGAGATCAAAAACGCAAATCCCGCGATAGCAAAGGCTGTGGCGGCATGCGACCACAATATGCAGGATATCTTCTTCGGTATCATGAAAGGGCTTCCCGAAAGCCCCACCAAGCAGGCGGCGATAGACTTTGCGGATATGTCCGTGATCAACGAACGCCTCAGAGACACCAACACCGCGACCATAGAGTACCTGAGCTACGGGAATATATGGGTAAGAGCAAGGTATGTCGTGTCCGAGCGCACCGCGGACGGCAGGGTATCCCACGTTCTGTGGATGCTCGAAAACATCGACAACGAAAAGAAGGCGCGCGACGAGCTCATAGACAAGTCGGAGCGTGCGATCGCCGCAAACGAAGCAAAATCCGCATTCCTGTCCAATATGTCGCATGAGATACGCACCCCGATCAACGCGGTGCTCGGCATGAACGAAATGGTGCTCAGGGAATGCACCGACCCGAACATACTCGAATACTCCGAAAGCATCCGCACCGCCGGAACAACGCTGCTCGGGCTTATAAACGACATTCTTGACTTCTCGAAGATAGAAGCGGGCAAAATGGAAATAATCCCCGTGGATTACGACCTCGCCACCGTACTCAATGACCTTGTGAACATGATACGCACGAGGGCGGACGCGAAGGGGCTTCTGCTTATACCGGAATTCGATCACGAGATACCGGAGTTCCTGCACGGAGACGAGGTGCGCCTGAAACAGGTAATAACCAATATCCTCACCAACGCCGTGAAATACACCGAAAAGGGAAGCGTTACCTTCGGCGTTACATTCCGTAAGCCCGACGACGACCCGGACAGCATCATGCTCATCGTGTCGATAAAGGACACCGGTATCGGCATCAGAAAAGAGGATATGGCAAAGCTGTTCTCACAGTTCGAGAGAATTGAGGAAAAGCGTAACCGCAGCGTTGAGGGCACCGGTCTCGGTATGTCGATCACGCAGAGCCTGCTCTCGATGATGGACAGCTCGCTCAACGTTGAGAGCGTCTATGGCGAGGGCTCGGTATTCAGCTTTGAGATAAAGCAGGGAGTAAACAAGTGGGACAAGCTCGGCGACTATACGACTGCGTTCAAAAATTCCGTCTCCGAGCACAAGAAGTATAAGGAATCGTTCACCGCGCCCGAAGCCCGCGTGCTTGTGGTGGACGATACTCCCATGAACCTGCTTGTGTTCAAGAACCTGCTGAAAAAGACCGAAGTGAACATTGACACGGCGGAGAGCGGGGACGAGGGCATTCTGCTCGCACTGAAAAACAAGTACGATATCATCTTCCTCGACCACATGATGCCCAACAAAGACGGCATCGAGACGCTTAAGGAGCTTAAAGCGTCCGAGAGCGACATTAACCGCGATACACCGATGATATGCCTTACCGCGAACGCTATTTCCGGCGCGAGAGAAAAGTACCTTGAAGCGGGCTTCGACGATTATCTCACAAAGCCTATCGACTACGCGAAGCTGGAAGAAATGATGTACGAACGGCTTCCGAAGGAGAAGATCGTCACCTCTGCGTCCGAACAGCCGGCACAGGAAAACAGACCGAAGCGCACGATCCCGGATTTCGTGTTCGATCTGCATGAGATAGATGTCTTTTCGGGTGTCAAGAACTCCGGCTCTGAGGAGATATTCGTCGAGGTGCTTAAAACATACTCGTCCATGACACCGCGTCTGCTCGATGATATAGACTTATACTGGAGAGACGAGAACATCGAAATGGTTACGCGCAAGCTCGGAACGCTCAAAAGCTCGTCGCGTACAGCCGGAGCGGAGTGGATAAGAAGGCTCGCGCTTGAACTTGAGATCGCGGGACGTGAAAAGGATATAGAAAAGCTCACCGCAAAGCTCCCCGAGCTTTACAGCCGTTCCAAGTGGCTTTGTATCGAGCTGTCACCCATAAACGCAAAGAAACCGGACGATGAACAGTAAACCAGAACGTCCCCGTGCCTGACTAATACTATTTTCACATCAATACACAGACATATTTATTTTCTCCCCCGCATGCGGCGGGGGAGAAAAAGTAAACAGATCATGTCTGTAAATTGAAAAGAAAACAGTATAAAGGCATGGGGACGTTTTGTTATTCCGCGTTTCCGACAACTACCCTGTCAAGTCCGGAATAGTCCTTAACTATCTCCGGAGCAAGCCCCACCGAGCGCATTATCCCGGCGACCGCCTCTCCCTGGGTCTCTCCGATCTCGACCGCCATGAAGCCGCCCGGCGCGAGCCGCTTCGACCACACGGGGACTATCGCGCGGTAGAAGTCAAGCCCGTCCTCGCCGCCGTACAGAGCGGTCTCCGGCTCAAAGGCGACCTCACGCATGAGTGAGCGCATCTCCGCGCCGGTCAGGTACGGGGGATTGCAGAACACAGCGTCGAATGTCTGCTCCGGGAAGAGAGTGCCGTCCCGCGCGTCGGCTCTTACCGCGGTCACATCGGCATGGTTGAGCTCAATGTTACGCGTGAGATACGAAAACGCCGCCTCGTAAAGCTCCACCGCACAGCACCTCGCCCCCGTTTTCAGCGCGACGCTTATCGGGATACAGCCGGTGCCGCTGCACAGGTCGATAGCTGTATCTCCCGCGCGGAGCCGCTTTACCGCTATATCCGTCAGCAGCTCGGTCTCCGGGCGGGGTATCAGCACTCCCTCACCAACAAAAAACGGGAAGCCGTAGAACTCCCACTTCCCGAAGATATATTGCAGCGGTTCGCCGGTAACGCGGCGGGCGACCGCCTCGTCTATACGGCGAAGAACGTCATCGGAGAGCGCGTCGCCCGGAAAAACGGCTCCTGCGTACTCACGGATCACCTCCCGCGCCTCGAACGCCGGGTCAAAAACCCCCGCAGAAGCGAGGGTCTTTGTTATTTCCGCTCGTTTTTCAGATTCCCTTACCACTTGTCGCTCTCCTTGTCCTCCGGTATTACCGCCTTCATTGCCGCTATCGCCGCCTCGATCTCGGAATCGTCCGGCTCCTTGGTGGTGAGACGCTGGAGCGCGAGTCCGGGAGCGGATATTATCTTTGTCAGCACGTTGTCATAGCGCCCCGCAAGCCGTATCACCTCGTAGGATATGCCTATGATGACCGGGAGCAGCAATATCTTGCAGGAAACGCGGAGTATCATCGCAAGCATCTCGCTCACTCCGAACGCGTCAATGAACATCTGGTTTGTGATCGGCGCGACAGAGTACACAAGTATGCTTATAAGCAGCACGAGGAAGATGAAGCTCGTACCGCAGCGCGGGTGGAAGCGGGTCTGGGGCTTTATGTTCTCCACCGTGAGGTCAAGCCCCTTCTCATAGCAGAAAATGGTCTTGTGCTCGGCACCGTGGTATTCATAGGTGCGGCGGATAGCCTCGGTCTTTGACACTATCCACATATAGGTCACAAAGATGATCATTTTCAGTATGCCCTCGAAAAGCGACTGGAACGGCGAGAGGTCGGTGCCTTCGCCGACGATGTATTGAAGCAGCATGAAAAGCCAGGTCGGCACGAACACGAACAGCACTATCGCCATTGCTATGCCGAGCACCATTGCTATCGTCATCACAACGCCCATGAGCTTGTCGCCGAGCTTATCGTCGAGCCACTTCTCGAACTTCGACATCTCCTCCTCGCCGTCCTCGTCCGCCATACCCGAAAGCTCCGCCGAGCGGGAAAGGTAATGGTAGCCGTCGGCAAGCTGGGACACAAAGTTGATCGAGCCACGGATAAACGGCGCTTTGTTGTACCATTTGCGTTCCTTGTTGTCCTTTTCCTCAATGACGATCTCACCCTCTTTGGTGCGCACCGCCATTGCGGTCTTTTTGGGACCCTTCATCATAATGCCCTCGATGAGAGCCTGTCCGCCTATCGTTGTGCGGTGAAGCTGTTCTTTCTCTGACATCTTATCTCCTTCTGAAATCGACCCGCCTGTCCGCGGGAGCCAAATACGCAATATACATATTATAATATAACAGCGCCGATTTGTCAATATCGCAGTTCGGCTTTGCTTTCGCGGGGTAAAGTGTTGCGATATGATGAAACAAAAATCAAAAAAGGTAGTGACAAATCCGAAAAATTGTGCTATAATGATACCAATACAGGACGGTACTCCCCGTCCGCCACTATTACGAAAGGATGAGCCGATGAATTACGAGAAGTCATGCGGCGCTGTTGTGTACAGAAAATTTCACGGTAATACCGAGATCCTTCTTATCAGACATATCAAATCGGGATACTGGTCATTCCCGAAAGGCCATGTCGAAAAAGGAGAGACCGAGGTCGAAACTGCGACAAGGGAGATAAAGGAGGAAACGAATATCGATGTCCTGATAGACAGCGGGTTCCGCGAGACGGTGACTTTTTCGCCGCGCAGAGATACCAGCAAGACCGTTGTCTATTTTGTCGCAAAGGCGATAAGCCGTGACGCAAAGCCACAGCTTGACGAGATCTCCGACATGAAATGGATGGAGATAGGTCAGGCAGCGTCCTACCTTACATACGAGAACGACAAGATAATAGCGCATAAAGCAAGATCGTTCATAGCGCTTATGAAGTGAGATCAGACCCGCGGCAGCAGTACCGCGGGCTTTTTCTATGCTGTAATAATGCGGTGGAGAAAAAATTTTTGTTAAAACAGGTGACAAACAAAGAAAAATATGTTATAATAATTTTTATAGGTTTTGTCTCCGTGTCGCCGCACCCTGCGGCCGGTCCGGACACAAGGCGGCTCAATCGTTTAAGAAGGAGGAAACTCTGATGGCTGAGAACGCTTCAAAGATGAGGATAAAGGTCGAAGAGCTTGAATCCGGCATGGTCACCGCAGACAACGTGATCGAGCCGGGTACAGACAGGGTATTGCTCCTGAAGGACACCACCCTCGACAGCGTTATGATATTCAACCTCAAAGAGCGCTATAACGTCGGCGAGGTCTATATCAAAAAAGCGTTCAGCTCGGATACCGTTTCTCAGGAAATGAAGGCGGAAATAGATATCCACAAATCTCTGAGCACCCTCAAAGATATCTTCGGCTCGGACGACGAAAAGCCGCTCACCAAATTCACCAACGAGGCGGCTAAGGAGATAAGCAACGTCACCAACGAGCTCATCACGAGCCTGTATGCAGACGACAATATCCTCCTGAAAATGCACCAGCTCCAGTCCTACGACGACTATACCTACAAGCACTGTCTGCGTGTCGCCATGATGTCCGTCACGATCGGAAAGAGCCTCGATCTCCCGCGCAACAAGATGCATGATCTCTGCGAAGCCGCGCTGCTGCACGACCTCGGCAAGAGAACCATAGACATTGATATCATACGCAAGCCCGGACGGCTCACCGACGACGAGTTCCTCGCGATCAAGAAGCACCCCCAGAACGGCTATATCCTGCTCCGCAAGAACGGCAGCTATAACGAGGATGTCATGAACGCCGTGCTCATGCACCACGAGAAATACGACGGCACCGGCTACCCCCTCGGCTTAAAGGGAAATCAGATCACCTACCTCGCAAGGATCATCACCGTTGCCGATGTGTATGACGCGCTCACCTCAAACCGCCCGTACCGCCAGCCGTGGAGCGTTGCCGAAGCGGAGGAGTTCATGATGGGCGGTGCGAACACCCACTTCGACTACGACATCATAACCGCGTTCCTGAACGCATTCGCGCCGTACCCGGTCGGGGAGAAGGTACTGCTGAGCGACGGTCGTATCGCGGTAGTCATAAGCAACAACACCAACGTGCTTCGTCCCGTTATCCGTGTGGAGACCGGCGGCGAGCCCGAGATCATAGATCTCTACAACAACTTCAAATACCTCACGCTTTCAATAAAAGCGCTTGAAAACGACCCTGTCAAGGAAAAAGCGCAGGCGTGATAAAATAACAGCCAACAAAGAAAGGAACAAAAGACAATGGCAAAAGTAGTAAAATTCGGCGGCAGCTCACTCGCGGACGCAAACCAGTTCCGCAAGGTGGCAGATATCATCAGGAGCGACAAAAAGCGCAGATATGTGGTTCCCAGCGCTCCCGGCAAGCGCTTCTCCGACGACACCAAGGTCACGGATATGCTGTATAAGTGCTACGACGACGTGTGTAACGGCGCGAATGCGATAGCGGCGTTCCTTCCGATAGCGGAAAGATACAACGGCATCATAAGCGACCTCGGGCTTACGATCTCCCTCGACCGCGAGTATGAGGAGATCACCGACAACTTCACCAAGCGCGCCGGCCGTGATTACGCCGCGAGCCGCGGTGAATACCTCAACGGCATTATCCTCGCGAATTACCTCGGCTTCAACTTCGTGGACGCGGCAAAGGGCATCTTCTTCAAGGCGAACGGCGAATTCGACGCCGAGCTCACCGATGCGACCCTTGCCTCTATCCTTGAGGGCTATGACTGTGCAGTCATCCC